>CAZSHA010000037.1:0-21731 GCA_964606575.1 uncultured Muribaculaceae bacterium
AAAATTATGTTTAACTAAAATTATTTTTAGTGTCTACTTTTTGAGGCTGCTACAATTACGGCACAAAAGCATGGGAAAATGCACCTTTTTATGATATTATTTTATAGGAAAACGCACCTTTTTAGGGCATAAAAATCATAGGAAAACGCACCTAATATTAAAAATAAACATTATATTTGCACCAATAAATAGGCAGTAATATGTTATATAGAAAAATCACAAAACGGATTGAAGAATATCTCTCGTCAGATTCCGATAGAATGTTGTTGATTGATGGTGCTAGACAGATAGGAAAGTCTTATATTATCCGCCATGTGGGTAAAAAAAGGTTCTCTAACTATATTGAGATAAATATGGAAGAGGATAAATTGGGTGATAGGGTTTTCGCAGATGCCAAAACCACAAAAGACTTCTATATGGCTCTAAGCATTGTTGCGGGCGACAAAATGAAAGGAAAGGAGAACACCCTAGTATTCATTGACGAGATACAGGCATACGACCATCTTCTCACCCTTGTGAAATTCTTGATGGAAGAGAAGAAATTTACATATATTGCCAGCGGTTCTCTACTTGGGGTGACATTAAAGAATACGCAATCAGTTCCTATTGGAAGTTTGGATGTGCAACACATGTATCCAATGGACTTCGAGGAGTTCCTTTATGCTAACGGAGTGGGCGAAATTGCGATTGAAGCCATGAGGGAGAGTTTCAATAAACAAGAAGCTCTGTCGGAGGCGATGCACGACAAGATGATGGATCTTTTCAAGAAGTATCTGTTGGTTGGTGGCATGCCAAAGGCTGTTGAAACATTCGTGAAGAGTCGCAATATCGTTAAATTTCGGTCTATTCAGAAAGAGGTTCACGATTTATACGGTGTAGACGCTTCCAAATATGAGGCAGAAAATGATAAAAAACTGAAGATACGCCGCATATTCGATATGATACCATCAAACCTTGAAAACAAAAAGAAAAGGATTGTTATTAAGGACATCGAGAACAAGAAATGGAAAAGGAGCGAAGACTATTTAGATGAATTCGACTATCTAATATCGGCTGGTATAGCATTGGAGGTGAAAGCAATAAGCACACCGTCATATCCTTTGATAGAGAATAGCGGGAAGAATCTGTTGAAACTTTACTTGAACGATGTAGGCATCTTGTCTGGCATATTCTATCGCAATAATATCAAGGCTGTGATGTCGGACATAAAAAGCATAAATCTCGGCTCGGTCTATGAAACCGTCGTAGCCCAAGAGTTAAAGGCTCACGGCTATGAACTTTACTACTACGACAATAAGAAAAACGGTGAGGTTGACTATTTGATTGATGATGCCGACAATCTCTCCAGCATACCTATTGAAGTGAAATCGGGCAAGGATTATACCGTTCACAGCGCTTTGAATAAGTTCATTTCAAATGACGAATACAATATCAAGAAAGCATACGTGCTATCAAATGAGCAAAAAGTCTATGAGAAGAAAGGTGTCGTCTACATTCCTATTTACTACGTTATGTTTTTTCAAAACTCATCCAGCGTAGTTGAAGAATTTTTAGACTAACCAAATTATTCCATTAATATGGGGTGCAAAAGATGGGAAGTGGCTAATTTTATAGATTAAGGAAAATTTAATTGAATTTTTACATACATTTTTTTCAAATATTTGATAATGTTTCATATTTTTGTATGGTAGTTATCGAAATTAAGATATAGAAAGTCACTCTAGCTGAAACCAGCAGGGCATTTTTCGATAACTAATTAAAAAACTTTGAGAAAAATAATCACTAATCTATAAACTTAAAGAATTATGAAGAAATTTTTACTTTCAATTTTTTGCCTAATTGGCTTAGCGACTGCGTATGCAGATGTTACTGAAACATTCACTTATGATAGTGAAAATGGATGGCTTCCAGATGTGAGTACAACTAGTGCAGCCTCAAATTATGCCATAACAGCAACATCTCTAAACACGGGCATTAATTATTCACTAGTGGCATCATATTGCAACAATGGTTATAGCTATTTGATGTTGGGATCTAAAAACCTTAAAACAGAAGCTTCTATATCATTTGCTCTTCCAGAAAATTGTACAGGATTTTCGATTGTTACCGGCTCTAATGCTTCTGCAAGTGCAGTTTATACACTTACCGTAGGCAATACCGTAATTGATTCTGGAACAAAATGGGGTAAAGGAGCAACTAAAGTGTTTGAAATCCCAACTGAAGCCCAAGTAGCAGGAGATATTGTAAAGATCGCTAGTACATCGACAAGTTACAATGGTCAAATTGCTTCAATCACATTTGCAATTTCATCATCTGTGGCATCGCCTGAGTTTTCTGTCGCAGAAGGGGTTTATACAGAACCATTTAATTTGACACTTTCAGCAGAAACTGGAAATTCAATCTATTATACTCTTGATGGTAGTACTCCTACTGTCGATAGTAATTTATATGAAGAAGCTATTGAAATAAGCGAATATACTGTAGTGAAAGCAGTTGCAATTGATGCGAATGGAGTGAACTCAAGTATTGCCACCGCTACTTACGCTTTCCAAAATACACAAAATACAGCTATGACTGTTTCGGAAGCTATTGCTTGGATTGAAGCTGGTAAAGATGCAACAACAGAACAATATGTGGCAGGTTATATAACTGAAATTACTGAAGTTTCAATGGATTATGGAAATGCCACATATAGTATTGCTGATGCACCAAGTAGCACAGATGTGCTTTTGGTTTTTCGTGGTAAATCTCTAAATGGTGAAAAATTTATTGCAGAAGATGAAATTGAAGTTGGTGATAAAGTTCTTATTTACGGTAAATTAAAGGATTATAATGGAACTCCAGAGGTGGATACAAACAACTATATTGTATCAATTTTAGAAGAAGCTGCTACTGGTGTTGAGGAAACTCTTGTTGATGAGAACGCCCCAGTTGAATACTACAACTTGCAAGGCATGAAGGTGGCTAATCCTGAAAACGGATTGTTCATCAAGAAGCAAGGCAACAAAGCCACAAAAGTGGTTCTATAATCCTAGAATCTAGAAAATACCTATTTATGGGCTATGCACGAAAATGCGTGGCCCATTTTTGTTTATCAGTTGAGTGGTGCTTCCATCACCTCGTGAGGCGACGGTTTGGATGTATGGCAGAAAAAGTCTATTTTTGTAGGCATGTTTGTAGAAACTTTTTGAATTAATTCTGGTGCTATGGACGATATATTTTTTAGAGAATTGGTGGCAAAGGCGGTAATGGCTCCTTCGGGGCATAACACACAGCCTTGGCGGTTCAGCCTAAGAAGCGACGGCATGATTGTTGTTGCTCCTGATTTTAGCGTTCAGTTGCCCTCGGTCGACCCGTACAATAGGGAGCTGTTTATCTCAGTTGGGTGTGCTATCGAGAATATAGCGATATATGCCGATAGCTTGGGTTATGCTACGGCTGTTGTGGTTGACGATGTGAATTGTATGGTTAGGCTGGAGAAATTGTCGACCCCTCTACCTAGCGACCTTGCCGATGCTATAGAGTGCCGTCAGACCAACCGCAGTGCCTACAACGGGAATATAGTGCCGGAACATGTGATAGACGAGCTTGCGGCTTGCGGGGCTAAGCTATATGCTAACGGAACGCCTGAATATACGTTGATAGGCGATTTCGTAGAGCTTGGCAACAAGATTCAAATGAGCAATCCTTGCTATAAGGATGAGTTGAAGAAGTGGTTGCGTTTTAATAAAAATCATGCCGAAGAGTGCCGTGACGGCTTGAGCTACGATTCGTTAGGTGCTCCTAATATGCCGCGTGTGTTGACTGAGGCTATTATGAAGTTGATGCTTAATTCCACAATGCAGAACCGTAGCGACAGGAAGCGTATAGAGTCGAGTTCTCACTTTGCCGTATTTCAAAGTAAAAACACCATTGAGTCGTGGGTACGGCTGGGCATGAAGCTGCAACGTTTCTTGCTCACGGCAGAGTCGCATGGCGTGGCTTGTGCCTATATGAATCAGCCTTGCGAGGTGAAAGGGCTTGCCGAAGCGATGAAAGATGCTTTGGATTTGGATAAGTTTCCGCAAATAATAGTGCGTATAGGATATGCCGATCGTGCATCCCACTCGTTGCGAAGGGCTACAAGCTCATTCATTGATGAAATTTGAAATGAATATGGAAATATTGGCTTGGGCTAGTTTTGCTTAGACCTGTTTCTTTGGGTCGGTATCCTTTATTTCCTCGAAATCAACGTATTCACCAGCATTTTTGTAATAGGCACGCATCTTGTCACGTATGCTGCCTTTTCCTTTAGGCTGTTTCTGCTGCTTGTTCCATGATTGCTGTTGGTTCTGGTTGTTGCCTCCTTGTGCCTTGCGGAACTGCTCAGTTTGCCTTTGATATTCCTTGCGTGCCGTATTAGCCACACGAAAAACAGCAAAAAAAGTTTTCAAGAGTGGCGCAAGCAAGAAAATGATAATAAAAAGTATTAAAATTTCCATTCTGTAAGGGCTTTTAAATTGGTTAGTATAAAGAGTGGCTAATTAAGTTTTTGTAGAGTATTTGTTGATAAGTGACAGCAACATATATGCTATAATATCATAACATAGACCGCTTACGCCAAATGTTGCCAATGAGGCGATGACGATGACGATAAGCGTGTATCGGTAAATATTGTCTTTCACGTTGAAGTGCTTCATCTTGAAGCTGAACATAGGCAAGTCACACACCATCATGTAGCTGAGGAATAATATACCAGCGTAGATTATGTAAACGTTGATGCCGTTGCCTTGGTAGCACATATTCACAAGTCCTATCCAGAATATTGCGTTAGCTGGGATAGGTAAACCTTTGAAAGTGGTTGTCTGCGTGGTATCTACGTTGAACTTGGCAAGCCTTAACGCGCCGAATATGGCTATGAGGAATGCCGAGTAATTGACGATGCATCCCGGTTGGATGTTCTCTAGGGCGGCATAAACGAGCATTGCTGGAGCTAGCCCGAAACTCACGCAGTCGCTAAGCGAGTCCAGTTCTTTCCCTATGGGTGAAACCGAGTGCAACATGCGTGCTGTCAATCCGTCGCAGAAGTCGAAAACGGCAGCCATAGCGATAAATATAAACGCCCATTGGTAGCCAGTCAATGAGCCGTGAACCGTGTTGCTGTCGAGAGCATAGATACATGCTATCGCGCCTGCTAGAAGGTTCATGCAGGTGATAGTGTTGGGTATGTTGTTTCTAACTGCTTTTATTAGTCCCATTGTTGCCTTATTATTTTAGTCGGGCTATTTCGGTGATACCGCCTGTTGTCTTGTCGCCCAATTTCACAAAAATCTCAGTACCGAGCGGCAAATAAATATCAACTCTAGAGCCAAACTTTATGAAACCTATGTGGTCGTCAAGATATACCCGTTCGCCTGCTTCGGGATAGGTGACGATGCGGCGAGCCACAGCTCCAGCTATCTGCCTCATGAGAATCTCGTGACCGTTGTCGGTTTCTATTACGATTGTAGAACGTTCGTTTTCGGTGCTTGACTTAGGCAGATAAGCCGCAAGGAAGCGTCCAGCATGGTGCGTCACATATTTTACAACGCCTTCCACAGGCACCCAGTTCGCATGTACGTTAAAAACGGTCATGAATATTGATACTTGCATGACATTGCGTTTCAAGTACTCAGCCTCATACACTTCTTCAAGGGCCACCACAGTTCCATCTACCGAAGCCACCACAGTGTTTTCCTTGTTGCCGTTGAAATGCCTGCGTGGTGATCGGAAGAAGTTTACTACAAAGAGGAAGAGTACAGCTGAGATTGCAGCAAATATGATAGGGATAATCTTGCTGTAGCCGTAGCCTATAAACAAGAATGCAAGTGTGTTGGTCGTTATTAGAATGAACAACAGCACAAGTAATATATTTAACCCTTCACGGTGAACCTTCACTCTCATGTAATAAGTAAGTATAGTTTAATGCAATTACAAAGGTAGTATTTTTTTACGAAAGACCAAAAATAACTTTACGTCAAGGTTGTTTACCGCTTATTTAGGCTTGTGTGTAAATAGATTATTTTAATGTTAAGATGGAGCAGGATGAAGGCGACAGCATAGCGGCACTGTCCATTATTTGGGTTGGTGTGACTGCCTTGATGCGTTCGCTAAGTTCGTTGTCGCTCATTATGTTGTTATAATACAGGTAGTTTTTTCCTAATGAGAGTGCCATGGCCTCCTTGTTTTCGCTAGATACGAGCAACTGCCCTAAATATTGGCGTTTTGCGGCTTGTAAGGCTTTTTCGCTTAGCGGTTTTGACGCTAGGTCTTCTATTGTGCGGTTGATTATTCTCAAACTTGGTGACACGTGCTTGTTGTCGCTGCCGAAGTATATTTGGAATATTCCGCAGTCGCTTAGTAGGGATATTGATGACTCAACCGTGTAGGCGTAACCGCGTTTTTCCCTTATTGCCACGTTCAAAAGCGAGTTCATGCCCGGACCTCCAAGTATATTGTTTAGCAGTAGCGCCGCATATTTACGTTCATCGTACATTGAGAATATTTTCTTACCCACGATGGTGTGTGCTTGATGGGAGTCTATATTTGTGGTTTTGTTGAATATCGGGACTTCTTCGGGTGCTATACGAGGAGTGCGTTCTAACTTATGATTAAGCATGCCCATGTGTTTCTCGGCAATGAGGAAAAGCCTATCGCTCTTAATGTTTCCCATGGCGAAGAACGCCATGTTCTCTGGCACATATTGAGTGTCTAGGTAGTGACGGCAATCTTCGGGCGTTATGTTGGCTAGGTCATGCTCATTACCTAAAATGTTGTGTCCCATAGGCGAGCCTGCGAAAAGATAGTCTTCAAAATCATCGTATGCCGCATCCATGGGGGAATCTAGGTAAGAGTCTATCTCTTCCAGTATCACTTCACGCTCTTTGGCCAGTTCGGCTTCGGGAAACTGGCTATTGGCTATAAGATCGGCAATAAGCTCTATGGCTCGCTCGAAATGCTCGCAAGGGAATGTAGAGTAGACAGCAGTGCCTTCCTTGGTGGTGTAGGCGTTAAGTTCGCCACCTACACGTTCCATGCGGTTGAGGATGTGCCATGAGCGTCGGCGTTTAGTGCCTTTAAAAATGGTGTGCTCTACGAAATGTGCCAGCCCCGATTTCCCAGGAAGGTCGTCACGGCTGCCTGCATTGACTGAAAGTCCGCAGTATGCCACTTGTGAAGATGTGGGTACGTGAATCAGGCGAAGCCCGTTAGGCAAAATGTGGGTGTAAAATTTAGCTGGCATCCTCAAAAAAAACGTATAATTGGTTTTGCGGGTGCAAAATTACAGAAAATCCGTGAAAGATTTTTTTAAAAAAACAACTTCTTAGAACCAATTTGTAGGCAATGTTGTTATATAGATAAAAGAAATTGATTCATAAGATTGTTAGTTAAAATGTTAGTTAGTTAATTAAGGCATTTCTGTTAAGTTTCAATATCTCTCGATGATGTGGGACGCGCGTGGTGATACTGGGAAGTATGTGGACGGCGTCCTTTCTTTTTTTGTTGTCGATAATGATAAACAAAGTTTGCGATAAAAGTGTTTAAGAGAGAAAAAAACGTTTATCGTATGGAAAGGAATATATCTCAATGGGTTAAATCTCTGTCAAAGTTACTGCATGGGGCGGTGGTGGTGTTATCGCTTTTTCTTATAGTGTACATATCTTATGATATACTGAGCGGAGTTCCGTTTATAGAAACGGGTCGTTATTTGGCATTTCAGTTATTTGTTTGCCTTGTGTTCTTGCTCTCACTGTTTGTAGATTGGTATATTACGCCTCGCAAACTGCATTTCTTTGGCAGAAACTGGTTTTTCTTGCTGGTATCGATACCGTATATAAACATAATTGATTTCGCAGGCATTGCAATGAGTGAGGAAACCTATACTTATGTGCGTTTCATACCTTTGGTGCGCAGTGCTTTTGCCCTTGCGGTAGTTGTTGGCTATCTGTCAAAAAACAAATTGAACAGCCTGTTTACCGCCTATCTGATAGTGCTTCTAGCAGGCATCTATTATGCCAGCTTGATATTTTACAAGGTGGAATTTGGTGTCAACGACAATGTCACGAGCTTCCCGCTGGTGGTATGGTGCGCCTTTATGAATGTGACGACATTGGGTTCGCCTGTTGTTCCAGCCACTGCGGTGGGCAAAGTCATATATGTGTTCCTAGGATTCTTAGGAATGACGATGTTGCCGTTGTTCACCGTCTATGTTAGCAACTTAATAAAAACAAAGCCGCATTTAACAAAGCGGCATCCAAAGAAAAGTTCAGATGCGTCTTAGTTCTATAAAACTATAGGAGTAGGGGTTTCTCTCGTCGGCTTCATGGTCTTCGTGGGAAACCTCTTTCCATTCGTCTTTGTTGAACTCGGGGAAATAAGTGTCGGCATCGGGAAATGATGCGTGCAGCATAGTGAGATGTAGCACGTCGGTCATGGAGAATGCTTCTCGATAGAGCATCCCGCCACCGATGATGAAACGTTTGTCGTCATCTTTAGTTGCCTCGAGGGCTTCTTCAAGCGAATGGTATACGTCGGCACCAAGAGCAATGAAATTGGCGTTTCGGGTGATAACCACATTTTTTCTCCCTGGCAAAGCACCTTTAGGGAGCGACTCCCAAGTGCGTCTGCCCATGATTATGGTATTACCCATAGTTATTTCTTTAAAATGTTTCAAATCAGCAGGGAGATGGCATAATAGTCCGCCGTCTTTGCCGATTGCTCCGTTCTCCGATATTACAACGATTGCTGCTAAACTCATTTTCTAGAATCAAATTGTTATACTGCCACTACACCTTTAATATGAGGGTGCGGATCGTAATCTTCAAGGGTGAAATCCTCGTATTTAAACTCAAATAAGTCTTTTACATCAGGGTTGATGACCATACGTGGCAATTTTCGAGGTTCTCGGCTCATCTGCTCCCGCACTTGCTCGAAGTGGTTGGTGTAGATGTGTGCATCGCCCAGCGTGTGTACAAATTCGCCGGCTTCTAGCCCGGAGGCTTGAGCCATCATCATGAGAAGCAGCGAATAAGATGCTATGTTGAACGGTACACCTAAGAAGATATCGGCACTACGTTGGTAGAGCTGAAGGCTTAATTTGCCATCGGCTACATAGAATTGGAATAAAGCATGGCAAGGTGGAAGTTTCATAGACGGAATATCGGCAACATTCCATGCACTCACCATTATGCGGCGTGAGTCGGGGGTGTTTTTTATCAAGTCTATAGCTTGGCTTATTTGGTCGATAACACCGCCTTCTCCGTCGGGCCATGAACGCCATTGATGTCCATAAATAGGACCTAATTCGCCGTTTTCGTCAGCCCATTCGTTCCAGATTCTCACTCCATGCTCTTGCAAATAATGTACATTGGTGTCGCCTTTCAAGAACCACAATAATTCGTATATGATTGATTTCAAATGCAGTTTCTTTGTGGTGAGCAACGGGAAACCGTCGGCTAGATTAAAACGCATTTGATGTCCGAATACGCTTTTTGTTCCAGTACCTGTACGGTCGCTTTTTAGCGTTCCTTCGCTCATTACTCGGTTGAGCAAGTCGATATATTGTTTCATTGAAGATAGTTATCTTATTTGGATTTGCAAGAATTATATTTTCTTAGTGTCGCCTACGTATACGGCTTTGCCGAATGCTAGGATGGGTAGGAATATGAATGGGAGCAGTATTATACCTATTGCGAAAGCAATATCTTTATTGAATACCTGAGCTTGTCTTATAGCATATATAACATTGTATACGATACCAATAGCACCGCCTACGAATGGTATACAAGTTGCAGGTATGGCAAGCAACCACCATAATGACATTTTAGCTACTTTAAGTGCTACAATAAGGTTGTAGATAGGAATCAACGCAGCCCATCCTGGTTTTCCTGCCTTGACGAATATTTTCCAAAGAGATATAATGGTGATAAGGAAAATAATGGTGAGTGTGGAACCGAAAATTATACCAAATTCACCTGACATTAATTCTTCTGCGCTTTGTATATCCATAACGAGTATTTTATTGATGTTGTTACTATGATTTTATGTATTTTGCACGAAAATACTAAAAATATTCAGAAGTTGTTTAATTTTTTCGAGTAAAATTATTCTCAGCTCCACAAAAACAACGTTTCGAATTTTTAAAGACTCATTTGGATGTTTTTCTCATCAAAAAACTTGAAAATAGCCCGTTATAACCTGTTGCTTTTATTGTACCATTCCGTTGTCGTAACCACCGTTGCTTAGTGTCTTTCTGTTCTTTTTGAAAGATTTTCCGAAATTGGCTTGGTAGCTTATTGATAATATAAGCATATTTCCGTTGTTCTTGGTCCAGTTGACAACATAACCTGGGTTTATTCGGGAAAGTCTGGTAGTTTGATACTTGTAACCGTCTTTTTGGAATGGGCATAGCATCATGGCAGCAAAATAGAAATTGCGATGCTTGTATTGGGCGAAGATTTGCGACATCCTTTCGCCCTCGCTTATGTTGGTTCCATTCAAAGTTTTTCTTCCTGCGAGGCATTGACCAAGTCCGAAGCTCCAATTTCCAAAATATGAATAGATGTTGAGGTTGCTATAGAAGTCGTTTAGGCTGTGGTTGAAAAGTTTACCTTTTGATTGGAATCGGTTGTAATAAGCTGAAACCGATATGTTGAAATGGTTGAAAAGTTTCTTGTATGACAATTGTGTGCCTATAGTGACTCTGTTCAGATATTTCTCATTTTCGGTGGTGTAAATGAAATAACCGTTTTCAGCATCATATAAAGTAGATGAAAGGATAGGGTTGTAGGTGTGCAGATAATTTGCAACAAGCGAGGCTGTGAATTTGTTGCTTTGAAAATCAGCCCGAATCTCGTTCTTTAAGGTTTCCGATGGCTTCAAATCGGGATTACCTGTGGAGTATGTGATGTCGTCGGTTTGTGAAACGACTGGTGACAACGCGCCTAGCGATGGTAGTTGCGGAATGTATTGGAGGTTATAGCGTAAGCTCCAATTATTGTTTATTGGGACTTGCAGAGTAGCAGTAGTCAGGTTGCGTGTGAAAGTGCGGCTGTTGTTGTAGTCGTTAACAGCGAGTATCTTTATTCCAGAACCTACGTTATAGCCCAATTTACCTATCTTTCCACTTATTTCACCGTAGATGTAAGTGTTGTCTTTTTTCATTTTAGACAAATTGTCGCTTGCTAGATATTCGTTTTCAGCATAATTGTGGAGATATTGCACACCAAAGCGAGTGGCAACCGTTTTAAATTCTTTGCCGTAGGCGGCTTCGGCTGCTAATGACCAGCCGTCGTTGTCGGTTTCGTAAAGAATCTCTTGATTGTCGGCTTCAACCTCGTAATTGTACCATAACGAGCGTTTTGAATATCCGTGGCTGATGTTTCCCACGGCATTCAACTCAAGGCTTTGACCGTTGTTCATCTTTTTTGAGAAGAAAATATCCAGCGTAGGATTATAAGTATTTGATTTGCGTCGTAGGATTCGATTATATTCCGATTTTAAGCCGTTCCTAGTTTCTGTGATATGTCCGTCGTTTCCCCCGCTGCTAGGGCAGAAGTTGGATTTAAAGTTCACTATTAGCATTGTGTTTGGGGCGTGCATATAGGTGTAGTCGGTGGCAATCGTATTGTCAAAATAATACATAGGAGAGTTTACGCCACGTTGGTCACGTTCTATATAGTTAGAGCCGCCAATGAACTTCTCGTTGCTGTTGGCAAGCCACTTGTCATAATCACGGTAACCGCAATTGTACATTAGCGAAAATTGCGATTTCTTGTAGTTGTAAGTTCCATTAACATAACCGTTGATGAATCCTGTAGTAAGTGCTGATTGGAATTGTGCTGTGATGCTTCCGCCGTCCTCAGCCTCTTTGAGTATGAAGTTTATCACTCCGCTGGCTCCACGGTCGGCATATCGGATGCCAGGGATGTTGTTGTATTCTACTCGTAATATTTTGTCGGGGTCTAAGTTCGAGAAATATTTTGCATCACGCTCTTTCCCGTTTACCATAAGGACGGGAGAGCCGTTGTTAATTTTGATGGTTTGCATCACTCTGTCGACTTGTAGCCCAGGAAGCGGCATTTGTTCTAGAAGCTCAAGAGCTTTTGATGCTCTATCCACTTCTTCCTTTTGGGGTATGACGATGTACTTATTAACCTTTCGTATGATTCTATCTGCTGTCACTGTGACTTCTTCCAGTTGAGTCGCTTTAGACTCTGCAAGATATATGTTGCCTAGGTTGAGTGGTTGCGTGTCATGGGCTATGATTGCTATATTCTCGGTTTCGTAGCCCACAAAAGAAGCTGTGAGTATGTTGTCGCTTGTGATGTTTGGTGCATCAATTTTGAAGTTGCCCTTTTCGTCGGCTTGCGATTGCAATATTATGGTGTTGTCTTTGTCTTTTAATGTTATAGCTGCGGCTGGTATTGGCTTAGAATCGGTTTGGGAAACAACTTTACCTGATATTACGACGGCTACAGCTTGTGATATTGTTAGAAATGAAAGTAGTGCTACAAGTAGAATTTTTTTCATAGAATTTGAGTGTTGTTGAGGATAAATATTATTACGTATAAAACCATGCTATTTTTAGCTTGCTGTTTTAAAGACGAGCAAAGATAATATTTGTTAGGTGATAGCAAGAAAAAATCCGCTATAAAATTTTACCCCCCCAATTTTAACTTTTGTTAAGAAAAATATTGGGGTTTTTCCTCTAAAACCTCGATACTATGCTATCGAACCATAATGCCATAGTTTTGATTTTTCCCGCTTCAATTCTTTAGATAAAAAAGTTGCTTGCAGAATGCATCTGCAAGCAACTTCCAGCAATAGACTTATATTCTTAGGTTGTATTTGTGTCAAGAATTATTTTCCAGCTTGAGCCTTAGCGCGCTCAATGTATTTATCCACGTCTACTTGATAGCTTAGAGTGAATTCTGGATATTTAGTCTTGATGCTTTCTAGAGCTTCAGCTTCTTCAGCATATTTTTGTTGCTCACGAAGCACTGTTGCTTTCTTCAATATGAACAATGGAGTGTAGTAAGGATTGTCGTTAGACAAAGAGATTGCCTTATTGAAATATTTAACAGCATCGTCATATTTTTTCAAATTAACGTAGCAGTCGCCAAGTAGAGCTTGAGAAGCAGGACCTACTACGGTTCCAGCAGCATCAAATTTGTTAAGGTACTTTATAGCTTCTTCATATTTACCATCTTGGTAAAGGATGATAGCTGCGTTAAGTCCTGCACGATTAGAAGCACTGTTGCTGTAGTTGTCGGCAACAGCCATGTATTGGTTAAGTGCGATAGAGTCTTGACCTAGAGCCAATTCCTTATCAGCCTTAGCGATTTCTTCTTTTGCCTTTTCGATATTAGGATTTTGGATTAGATATACATAACCAAGAATTATAACAGCGATAGCAACGATAGCGCTAACAGCCCAAATAATCATTTTCTTGTTGCTTTCTACCTTTTGCTCGATAGTTGAAAGCGATTCGTTCAGTTCCTCGATAGAAGTTCGTGTTTCGTTTACTTTTTTAGCCATATTATTAAAAAATCACTATATTAATCACATTTTTGCAATTTGACATGCAAAAGTAATAGATTACTCGTTAATAAAAAAGCAATTGCCTTGATTTTTTTAAGATATTTAAAAATAAAGTGCCATATTTCTACCGTTACGGATGTAAATATGGCTTATTAAGAAGCTGTTTTAATCGAAAAGAAGTTTATAATCACGTTCGATCGCAGGTTTGGTGATTTCTTCGGGAACGAATCGCCATTGATTTAGTGGTGCTGGTGTCAAAGTTCCTTGTTTTTCTATATATTCCATTAGGTAAAATCTTAAATCTTTGTCGGTGCTGAAGATTATGCGTTTTGGTAGTTCGTCTTGTTTGATTCCAGCCCCCTTGGTGAGTAGTTCGCCCCCGCCGTTGCCACGATAGGAGTTGAGAGCTACTTTGTAGGTTTTGTTCTCGTCGAATGCTGAACCGTCGGCAAGGCTGTAGATGGTTATTTTACTGCCAGCGGGCTTTGTCACGTCTACGGTATAAATTATACCAGCGGCAGAATCGAAATTATAACTAGGTTTCATGAACATTGCGCGGCTTTTGTCGTCACCGTTAGGTTTCTCTCTTAAGAGCAGCAAATGGTCGTCGGGTGATTTCATTTGCTGAGTCCATATTGAATATGAATATTCTAGGTAATTCTTGATTTCTTTTCCTGTCAAAGTCATTACATAAAGCATGTTCTCGTATTTGTAAAGATTGAACATGTCACTCATGTAAATATCGCCTTTTTTGATGGTGGCATCGAATGATAGCGGTGCGGCAAAAGATATTTCAGCTCCAGATATGGCTAGCTGTAGGGTGTGGATAAAGTCAATAAAAGCGGATGAACCGAAATAGGCTGGGCGTGTTTCTAGATTGGCAGTGATAGTTCCTATCTTCTTTGAAACAAATTGCTTTACCTCTTCAAATTGTGACTGGAATCTTTTGGTAAAAGCCTCACTTGGCTCTATATCGCTAATATCGGTGAGCCTAGCATCAATGTTCTTGCTGATCACCTTTCCGTTGTCGATAACAGCAGTAATATCTATATCGCTTATGGTGTTCCCATTGGCGGCAGGGTTAAGCACTGTCACGGTGTCACCGTTTATATTGGTTATCTTTTCGCAAAAACGCTGATGATCGTGTCCCATCAGAACGATGTCAAACCCTGCGACGTTTTGTGCTGTGGTGAGCGATGCGTTCTCGTTCCACATCCCAGTCTTTTTGCTTGCGTCACGTCCTGAATGGAACAATCCTATCAATATGTCAGGATTCTCTTTTTCTCTGATTATCTTTACCCATTTACGTGCGGATTCTTCAATGTCGTTGAATTGTAGTCCTTCCCATAGATTCTCAGCAAGCCATGCAGGTATGGCTGGGGTTATCATTCCTAAGACAACAATTTTAACTCCGTCACGGTTTAACACGTGATATGGAGGCAGGTAGGTGTTTCCTGTTTTAGTGTTGATAACATTTGCTCCGAGTATAGGAAATTCGCATTGGCTTATCCAGCGGTCGTATACTTGGTGACCAGTTTCTATATCATGATTGCCAATGTTTCCAGCATCATACTTCATGAAATTCATCATGTCGGCACACAAGTGCTTTGATTTAGTGTTGATGAAATTATAATAATAAACCGTAGGTTGTCCCTGCAAGATGTCGCCGTTATCTAATAGGATGAGATTCTTGCCTAATGTTTCCCGTTGTTTCTCGGCATAGCCGCATACTCTAGCCAAACTGCCTCCCCATGCTTCTCGGTTAATGAAGTCGTAAGGGAAAAAGTTGCCGTGAATGTCGCTTGTTTGCAAAATTTTTATGTTTATGGTGCGTGGTGTCGCTTGAGTTAAAGAAAAAAGGGATGTGAGCATAATCATGCTGGCTATTAGTCGTTTCATGTTTTTTCTAAATATTATAACAAGAAAAATGTAGTAAAGTTATATATGTCTGTAGGTCTTAAAGTATTTCGATGTCGTAGGATGTTTTGAATGACTCGTTTGGTTTTAAGTGAAGTGTCCAGTCACGTTTGCTAAACTCGCCTTCATATCCTATACGGTCGCATCGCCCATACCACGGCTCAATACATACGAATGGTGCATACGCATCCTTTGCTGGTGACCACAAGCCTACGACTGGTGCGTCAAACACAAGTCGAAGATAAGGTGTGCGATTGGCGTCGAGCAGTGTTATATTGCTGGCTTGCGAGTCTTCCAGAATTAAAGCATCGTTGTTGAATGTGGTTTTAGTGATAGGGATAATGCAATATTCGCTATATGGAACCTCTTTGACATCGTTACCTATACATCCTTTCTCGGTGATAACAGAAAGTTTGTAGCTTCGGCTTACTGGCAGGATGCTGAAGTAGCCTTGTGTGTTAGCATCTTTGTCGAATCCTTTATAGTTAAAGGCTGGATGTGCTCCTATTTGGAAATACATGTCTTCGTTACCCTTGTTGGAAACGTTCCAAATCACTTTTATTGTGTTGCCTTGTAGCTTATAGCCGATACGAAGTGAGAAGTCGGCTGGATATAGCTTTTTGGTCGATTCGCATGAGCGTAACTCAAATTCTATATAATCATCAGGATTTTCATAAACATCAGGTTTTTCGACAAGAGAAAACTCCATATCTCTAGCAAAACCGTGCTGACTCATCTCAAATGTTTTGCCGCTATAGACATATCGGTTGTTCCAAACGCTTCCTACGATTGGGAATAAGACTGGAGATTGGCGTTTCCAATAAGCTGGGTCACCTTGCCATAGAAGTTCTTCTCCGCTAGACAATTTTTTGATACTTGTCAGCTCTGCTCCATGTTCTTTGATAGAGATGCTTATGTATTCGTTATGTATTTCCATAAATCTAGATGAATTAAGGCTCTATCCAGTCACCGTTAGCCTTGATAAGCTCTATAAGTTTTGGAATGGCTTCCTCTTGCGGGATGTTTTTCTCAATACATTCCTTATTTTTGTAAAGGCTTATCTTGCCAGTGGCAGCTCCTACATAACCGTAGTCGGCATCAGCCATTTCACCTGGTCCGTTTACGATACATCCCATGATGCCTATCTTCAGATGCGACAAGTGAGATGTAGCCGATTTCACTTCTTGCACTGTTTTCTGAAGGTCGAATAATGTGCGTCCGCAACTAGGACATGATATGTATTCGGTCTTGCTGGTGCGAAGTCTTGCCGCTTGCAAAATGCCAAATTCATAGCGTACAATATCATCGACATTGCTATAATTAGGACATTCTAGCCAAATGCCGTCACGATAACCGTTAAGTAGCAGTGTGCCAAAATCAGCGCCGGCTTTTACTTGAATCCATTCGCTATCGGTATCAGGATATATGTTTAAAATTACAATAGGGCATTCAATTCCTGCTGCGGTGAAAGCGTTTATGAAAGCCTCTTGGCATCCGCTTATATTGTCGTGAACAGGAACGAGTGCAAGTATCGTGTTGCTCAGCTCTTTTAGGAATGTCAGTTCTTTTATAGGCGTGTTGGTCGTGACCATTAGCCACTTTGTGCAAGCATCGCTTTTCTTGAAATCTTCAATTTGTGATAAATCGAATAATGGTGACGAATTACGATGCTTACTGTCGTATTTGCTTGCAGGCACAATATACTTGTTCTCTTTGTCTTCTATTGTGCCGTCGGCTGAAAAATAGTAGTCGGGATGGTACTTTCCTTTTATAGAGCTAGGCAGAGTAGATGTCACAACAATAGGTTTGTTGGTTCCGCCGATGTCATCGGTAGTCATGGATTTTCGGCGTTGAGGCTCTATCGGTTCACGTGTTTGGTTGTTGTTGCAGTCTATTGGTTCAAGATTAGCTCTTGATGTTATGTAATCGGCTAGCTTCTTAGCTACAGGGACTTCCAATTCAGGGTCTTCACTAAGCGAAACACGTATGGTGTCGCCGATACCTTCTGAAAGCAACGTGCCTATTCCGACAGCCGATTTAATTCTGCCGTCTTCTCCATCGCCAGCTTCGGTAACTCCTAGATGTAATGGGAAATTCATACCTTCGGCTTCCATAGCTTGAACAAGCAATCGCACGGTTTGCACCATAACGACAGTATTGGATGACTTTATAGATATTACAACGTCGGTGAACTTTTCATCAACAAAAACACGTAGGAACTCCATAGCTGATTCTACCATACCAGCGGGGGTGTCACCGTATCGGCTCATGATTCTGTCGCTTAGGCTACCGTGGTTCACTCCAAGACGCACGGCAGTACCATGTTCACGGCACAAGGCGATAAAAGGCGTTAGAGCTTCTCGTATTTTTTGAATCTCTTGAGCGTATTCTTCATTGGTGAACGATAGTTTCTTGAATGTGCGAGCCACATCGACAAAGTTGCCAGGATTGATGCGTACTTTGTCGGTGACTTGTGCTGCAGCAAACGCTGCGCGAGGATTAAAATGGATGTCGGCTACAAGGGGGGTGTTGTATCCAGCCTTGCGTAGTTGAGAACGGATAACTCCAATGTTTTCGGCTTCACGCACTCCTTGTGCTGTGAGTCTGACGATGTCGGCTCCAGCATCGCATATTTTCTTACACTGGTCAATGCTGGCATCGGTGTCCATTGTGGATGTTGATGTCATGGATTGCAAGCGTATTGGGAAATCGCTTCCGAGCTTTATCCCGCCTATGTTTACGGTAGATGTTTTCCTACGTGAGTAGTTCATTAGTTTGTCTTGTATTTGAATTCAACTTTTTTCAAGTCTTCGTTTGCCTTAACTATTTTCTGAGCTAATGAAGATTTGAATTTAGCAAATTTTTCTGCTAGTGCTTTGTCGCTTAGGGCTAGCATCTGTATGGCTAATATAGCGGCATTTTGTCCAGCATTGATACCGACGGTTGCCACTGGTATTCCAGGAGGCATTTGCACTATTGCTAATAGGGCATCCATGCCGTCGAGCGTTGAGTTTATAGGTAAACCTATTACGGGAAGGGGTGTCATCGCTGCAATTACGCCAGGCAAGTGTGCTGCCATGCCAGCTGCGGCAATGATGACCTTGATACCTCTTGCCTCGGCTCCTTTGGCAAAATTTTCCACTTCGGCAGGGGTTCGGTGTGCGCTAAGCGCGTTCATCTCAAAAGGTATTTCCATCTCGTCAAGCATCTTAGCTGTCTTTTCCAATATAGGAAGGTCGCTAGTGCTACCCATTATAATACTTACTATCGGTTTCATATTTTTAGTATTCTATTGTTTTAGTGAGAATGCGAATGAGGGCATAAACGCAAGTATATCCGTTTATGTAGCCTGCTACAACTTGCCAGAATGTGTGCCGCTCTTGGTATAGACGTGACGAGCCTACAGCTCCAGCAAGGATGATTGTCATGCAGATGAGCCAAAATATATTGAATGCCTCATATCCGTCAACGTGTATGCAGAACAGCAATGCTATTATTCCGCCTATGCCAGCTGTGTGGGCGCTGATTTTCCACCAGAAATTGATGATGAATGCAAGCCCGCACGCTAGAGTTCCGCCCCACATGAATCCTAGTAGCCAGTTAGGAGCATGTATATGGGTCATGTATAACGATGCTGCCACATAGCATAGTATTGTGAATGAATATGGCAACCATCGTTCTTTTCGGTTTATCAAATGCTTGTCTTCTATATACTTGTAGTTGTGAAGGATGGCTATAACAATCATGGGCAGTACGCAGGTGATACCGAAAATGACAAGTAGCGCAGCCATGCGTGAGCCTAGTGGCAAATAACACATCACCGATACCCATAATGCTAGGAATACTCCGTAGCTAGGCATAAGCAACGGACTTAGCATGTTGGATATGAATCTTGTAATATGCTGTAACATAACAGTGTTTTGTTGTAATTATATTGTACAAAATTAGAGTTCTTTGCGTAAACGTGCAACAGGAATTGAAAGTTTTTCTCGATATTTTGCTATTGTGCGGCGAGCTATCTCATATCCTTTCTTTTTCATGATTTTGCACAGTAATTCATCGGAATATGGTCGAGATTTATTTTCGCCGTCGATTACCGATTTTAAAATGGTGAGAATCTCTCGTGTTGAAACTTCCTCACCGCTGTCGTGTTGTATACCCTCGTTGAAAAAATATTTAAGCGGGAACACTCCCCATTGTGTCATTGCGTATTTGTTGGCTGTAGCTCTAGAAATGACTGATAGGTCATATCCGGTATCGCTAGCTATGTCTTTAAGTATCATGGGGCGTATTTTAGTTTCGTCGCCAGATAGGAAAAAGTCCCTTTGGCGTATAGTTATGCACCGCATGGTACGGAAGAGGGTTTCTTGGCGTTGGCGAAGCACTTTTATGAAATCGTTTGCCTTTTCGTATTTCATCTTGATGTTGGCTGCGGTTTCGGCTTCTTGCCTAGAAGTTGGCTTACGCTTCATGTAGCTGTTATATAGGGCAGAATAGCTTTCGGCAATCTGTAATTCTGGGATATTGTTCATCAAGGTGAGCGTTATGGTGTCGCCGTCTACATCAACGTTAAAATCGGGGATAATCTGTTGTGAGTGCGATTCGTCGGCGATGCCCGTAACAGCGTTGCCCGGCTTTGGGCTTAGAGAGCGAATATAGGCTACGATAACTTTCATTTTGTCGTCGTCAATGTCGAGCGAATACACTATCTTGTCGTAATGTTTTTTGGAGAAAGCATCAAAAAACTCATCAATAACCCTATAAGCAAGACGGCTGGTTTCGTTGTCCTTGTGGCGTGAAAGTTGCAGCATGAGGCAATCTCTAAGGTCGGTAGCTCCGACTCCAGCAGGATCTAGGTCACGCACAATGTTTAGGACTTCTTCCACATCTTCTTCGGGAACGTCTAATCCCACTTGGAAAATTAGGTCGTCGGTGATGGCTGTTAGCGAGCGTGTCAAGTATCCGTTATCGTCGATGTTTCCTATTATGTATTCAGCGATTTTCAGTTGTTGCTCGTTCAGGTTACGTTCGTGTACCTGTTCCATGAGATAATCGACAAGCGAGCCTTCGGATATTATGATTGCGTTAGGCGTTTCATCGTCGGCGCTGCGGTTGGATATGTTGGTACGGTAATACGGAATGTCGTCCTCGTCACGGTAATCGGCTTGCTGCATGTCCTCAGCCGTTTCGTTGAATGTTTCTCCGTCTTCGTCTTTGTCTAGTTGTTCGTTGGCAGGGTCTTCGTTGACTTCTAGGGCAGGGTTGTCGTCAAGCTCGCTACGCACACGATCTTCTATTTCCATGCTGTTCATTTGAAGCAACGGTACAAGTTGAAGCTGCAACGGTGAAAGCCGTTGCGACAGTTTCTGTTCTTGTGTCAATGCTTGTTTTTCTGCCATCTCAAAAACATCTGGTGTAAATATCTATGCAAACTTAGCCAGAATTTTTGAAACAACTCCAATAACTTATTATAATAATTCGTAAACGTGTGTGCTCTTTATAGGAAACGGCAATTGTTGCGGTTATGGCTTGGCTTCGTGGGTTATGAATACCATATAGTAGCCTTTCGTATGAATTGTGAATGAATTGCCGTTGCTCTGGTTGAGCGTTCCTTGCCACCAGTTGGTGAAATCGCTTAATGGATATTGTAGACCTTCGGCAAACATGCCAGATGCTCCAAAGTTGAATATTGAAACTTGTTGGCGGTTAAATGATTGGAAGGAACAATCACCACAAGCTGGAATGAATGTGCCGTGGTCGGTTATCATTCTGACATCCATACCCATTTTCATGTATTCTATCAGTAGCGATATGTTTCCCAATGTGTGGTCTTCCCGCTTGCCTGTAGCTCCTAGAATGGCTATGCGTGTCATGCCTAAGGCTTTAAGGTGTTTTACTGTTTTTGTGAGGTCGTTGTTTTCTTGCTCGTTGATTTTAATGATGTTAGATGCAAATTTATTGCGGTTTTCTTCCGAAATAGAATCACCGTCACCTATTATTATTGAGGGTGTTCCTCCTCTTGACGTAAATTCATTCACCGCTCCATCACAACAAGCTATAAATTGGGCATTGTCGAGCATGGAACACGGGATGTGATGGCTCGGATAGTCGCCATCAGCTAAAATTACGGCTTCGGGAAGAAAACCTTTAGCTCCTATGGTTGCTGCATCAATTTTTTCCATTTGAAATATCCAAAGATAGCTATAATTGCGTAAACTCCATATAAGACAGATGTGAAATATAGGTCGTTATAT
>CAZSHA010000038.1:0-21275 GCA_964606575.1 uncultured Muribaculaceae bacterium
TGGTGGTGAAGATAATATAGCATATAAACAATTAAAAGAAACAATTAAATATTGCGTACTTTATAATGTATTCATATAAGAAATGAAAATATCAGTAATAATTCCAACATATAAGCCTGCAGAGTATATATGGGAGTGTTTGGATTCGTTGGAAAAACAAACATTCTCAAAGGCGGATTATGAAGTGATTCTAGTCCTTAATGGTTGCAAAGAACCGTATTATTCTACAATAAATGATTATATTGCTAGAAGTGAAGTACAGTATAATTTTATTCAAACAGATCAAGGAGGAGTATCAAATGCAAGAAATATAGGTTTGGATAATGCAAAAGGGGAGTATATAACTTTTATTGATGATGATGATATTGTTTCTCCTAAATATTTGGAAGGGCTATGCAATATATGTTCGAAAGAAATAATTGCCTTAAGCTTATCGTATAGATTTAGTGAAAACTTATCTTCTTGCTGGTCTTATGCTATAACTGAAGTGTATAATAGTTTACATAATAAAGTCTATCCTTTTTATAAAGCCAGACGGTACTTTAGTGGTCCTTGCATGAAGTTGTTTCATCGAGATATTATCGGTCATAGACGTTTTGATAAACGATATAAAATAGGTGAAGATTCTGTGTTTATGTTTTTAATATCAGATAGATTTCGGTCGGTCTGTACTACTTCAAGCGATGCTGTATATTATAGGAGAATCCGGATAGGAAGTACAATAATGGAGAAAGGAGATTGGAAAGATAAAGTTATAAATGCAATGTCTCAAATTGTTGAATATATTAAGATTTATAGTAAATCAATACGAAAATATAATTTTATGTTTTGTGCATCAAGAATATTAGCAACGATACTTTCACTTTTTGTAAAATTTAAATAATATCAAACAATGTTAAGAATTGTAGGTGATGTGAATTTTTCAGATGGATATTGGGATACTGGTTTTGGGGTTGGGTCAATGATTAAAAAAGGACTAGATCCATTTGCTGGTGTTGATATGAAATCTAAGGATTTTTGGATTGGAAATTTTGAATGTGTATGCTCAACAATTTCAAATAAAACATCCTTGAAATCCAAACAGTTTAGAGTAGACCCTTATGTGTTAAAAAATATCAGACACTTAAACTTGTATAGTGTTGCAAATAATCATGTGATGCAACATGGGGAAGAGGCTTATAATCAAATGCTTTTAAATATAAAAAACTTTGGTTCAGATTATGTGGGTTCACTTGGAAAAAAAATACATACATTTTCACATGAAGGAAAGGTGGTCTCAATTTTAAGTTTTAGTATGAGACCAGATGAATTTTCAGAAAGCCCGTTATATTGGTGTCTGCCTGAATATAAAGAAATAGAAAAAGAATTTCAAAAAATTTTAAATTCTGATTATAAAATAGCATATATACACTGGGGAAATGAGTATATAAACCATCCATATATAGATCAAGTGCAATTTGCTCATTGGCTTGTTGATTTAGGATTTGATCTGATTGTTGGAATGCATCCACATATATTGCAATCGTATGAAATATATAAAGGAAAGTTTATTTTTTATTCAATAGGGAATTTTGTGTTTAATATGGCATGGGAACCAACAAAATATTCTGTAATTATAAATGTTGATTTAAATAATAATAATGTTTCTTTTGACTATGTGAAAATTGGAGATGGTTATAGTCCGGTTTGCATTAGTACTGTGCCGGAAAATTACAATTTGAGGCGATTGTGCTATGGTGAGTTAAAGAAAGAAACGAATGAAATATATTATAAAAAAGTATTTAATGGATGGAATTTATATAGAAGAGCCAATCATTTATCAATAATGAGAAATATAAAAAGATTTGATAAAAAAGATATAAGTCTAATATTTGAAGATTTTTTTAAGCGAAGATTGATAAATAAATTAAAAACAAATTAATTATGGATATAAAAAAAATTGTGCCGCCAAAATTGAGAAGAAATTTGATGTTGGCATTTTCGTGGATACCTGATAAGATGATGTTGCCTTTTCAGTATTGGTTGATTTTGCATCGTTGGCCTAATTTAAGGCAGGCAAAACGGTTCAGTGAAAAGATTCAAGTTTATAAATCTGTGTATCATAATGAGGAAATGTTGGAGTGCGTAGATAAGTATAAAGTACGATTTTATGTAGGGAAGAAACTGAAAACGGAAAAATATTTAAATAAACTATATCAGGTTTGTGATGATGCAAATGAAATTAATTTTCAGGAATTACCAAATAGATTTGTCATAAAGACAACTGATGGTGGAAATGGTGATAATATATTGGTAGTAAAGGATAAATCAAAGTTAGATATAGGCGATGCTATAACAAAAATAAATGGTTGGAAATCACGAAAAATCGATAAGTATTCAAGAGAATGGGCCTATATAGGTGCAAGAGGTTCAAAGATTATTGTTGAGCAATATTTGGAGGAACCTGAAAATCAGGATGGTTCAATAAACGATTATAAGTTTTTATGTTATAATGGTGAATTCCGATATTTATGGATTGATAAGAATCGTTATTCTAATCATAAACGGGGATTTTGGAATGAAAATCTCGAATTTTTGAAAGGGGTTAGATCTGACCACCCAACCTTTGATGTTGCGCCAAAGTTACCTGAAAATATAAATGAAATGATAATCGTTGCAGAATCTTTAGCGAAAGGATTTCCTTTTGTTCGGGTTGATTTATATAATATTGAAGGGCATATTTATTTTGGAGAGATGACTTTTTACCCATGGAGTGGTTATGTTCAGTTTTTTCCAGATTCTTTTGATGAGGAACTTGGTAAATATTTTGATCTAAGCACATTAAAAGGCTAATAATATGATAACAAAATTTATGATGAAAAAAGAAATTAAAATTGCAGTGATTGGATTGGGATATGTGGGCTTGCCTTTGGCTAGACTATTCTCAACAAAGTACAAAACAGTTGGTTTTGATATGAACCAACGACGTGTGGATGCTTTGATGACTGGTCATGATGCGACACTCGAAGTTGCTGACGAATTGTTGCAAACTGCTATAGCAAATGGATTTAAATGTACTACCGATATAGAGGAAATAAGAGATTGTAACTTTTATGTGGTGGCAGTGCCAACTCCAGTAGATTCAAACAATCGTCCAGATTTAAAGCCTTTATGGGGTGCGAGTGAAACAGTAGGTAAGGTAATCTCAAAGGGGGATATAGTGGTATATGAATCTACTGTATATCCTGGAGTTACAGAAGAAGAATGCTTGCCTGTGGTGGAAAATGTAAGCGGATTGAAATTCAATGTTGATTTTTATGCGGGATATTCACCCGAACGCATAAATCCAGGCGATAAATTGCATACCGTTGAGAAAATTAAGAAAGTAACATCGGGTAGTACTCCTGAAATAGCCGATATAGTAGATAATGTTTATAACTCGGTTCTTATTAATGGAACACACAAGGCATCGTCAATAAAAGTGGCTGAGGCGTCAAAAATTATAGAGAATTCTCAACGTGATGTGAATATTGCATTCATGAACGAGTTGGCGAAAATATTCAACGCCATGGGTATAGATACTAATGAAGTTATAGAAGCGGCTGCTTCAAAATGGAACTTCATTAAGTTGAAACCAGGTCTTGTCGGGGGGCACTGTATAAGCGTTGACCCATATTATTTGATTCAGAAAGCTCAAGTATATGGTGTGATGCCTCGAGTTATGTCATCGGCAAGGCGTTTGAACGACGGAATGGGAGAATATGTTGCTCATCAGGTCATTAAACAGATGAATAAGAAGGGTGTTATGGTGAAGAATGCTAAAATCTTGTTATTGGGTATTACTTTTAAGGAGAATTGTCCAGATATACGTAATACCAAGGTTGTTGATATATATACTACGCTGAATGAGTATACTGATAACATTACGGTTTATGACCCTCATGCAAATGCTGAAGCTGTTAAACATGAGTACGGAATAGGTATAATTAATGAATTGCCATCTGGAGAATCGTATGATGCAGTGATTTTAGCAGTGGCACATAATGAATTTGTTGAATTGGACGTGAAATCATTGGCGGTGGCTAATGGTGTTATATATGACGTTAAGGGTGTGTTACCAAAGGAAATAATTGACGGAAGATTATAGTTATGTTGTCTGTTATAGTTCCAATTTATAACGAAGAGAAATACATAGTAAAGTGTATAGAAACGATACTAGCTCAAGATTATCCTAAGGATGATCTTGAGGTGGTGTTTGTTGATGGTATGAGTACTGACAGGACGAGAGAAATCGTTTTGGAGTATGTAGAAGAATATGATTTTATAAGGTTGCTTGAAAACCCTAAAAGAATTGCACCATGTGCAATGAATATTGGGATTCGTGCTACAATAGGGGAATATGTAATGAGATTGGATGGTCATGCTTTGTATCCAACAAATTATTTTTCTTCGATAGTGCAGTGGCATAAAAAAAGACCTGAAATTGATAATGTTGGTGGAATTTGTGTTACTGATGTAGTGAACAGGAATAAGGAGTCAATGTCAATTGCTAAAGTGATGAGTGATAAATTTGGTGTGGGAAATAGCAAATTTAGAACAGGAGTGCAAGATGTGGAATGTTTAGAGGTTGATACTGTTCCTTTTGGTTGCTATAAGCGAGGTGTATTTAAGAAGATTGGTTTATACAATGAAGATTTGGTAAGATGTCAAGATATTGAACTGAATAAGCGATTGAAAAGAGCTGGAGGCCGAATCCTAATAGTGCCATCGATATATTGTACATATATTCCGCGAGATAATTTTAGCGATTTTTATAGAAATCGCTATTTTACGGGGTATTGGGTTGTTAAAATGGGTTTTGTTACGGGGACGTTAAAGAATTCAGGAGTACGGCATTTCGTACCAGCGATATTTGTTATGACTATTTTTTTATCGGTATTATTAGGACTAGTTAATAATATATTTTTTATTCCAGGTATGGTAGCATTGTTGTTATATGTTGTATTAATGTTTGGTAGAGCATTTGTGATAAATGATGAAAATACTTCCATTTGGAATTTGTTTAGGGCATTCTGTTGTATCCATTTTAGCTATGGATTTGGATCTTTAAAAGGATTATATGATTGTTTGTTAAAAAGGACATAATATCAGATTTAGCAATTAAAATTAAAAGTATTTTGTGATGGCTTGGATTGCGGTATTTGTAATTAGTTTTTTGATAACTAATTTTTTGGTTCCAAATATTCTTTTGGTGTCGTTGAAAAAGCGTTTGTTGGATATTCCAAATAAGCGTTCGGTGCATAGGGTAACGTCATCTCGATTAGGAGGTCTGTCGTTTTTCCCAAGTGTTATAGTCGCAATCTGCGTCACGGTTGCTGCTGGTGGACTGCTGGATACGCAGTTGATGAATAGTAATGTGACATTGCAATTCCTGATAACAACAGGGGCATGCTTGATAATGTATACTATTGGACTCTTTGACGACATTGTTGGCCTTCGTTATGGAATAAAGTTTATTGCACAGACTTTTGCCGCATTGCTTATCGTGTCATCTGGGGTATGGGTTAATAGCTTACATGGGCTTTTTGGCGTTTATGACTTGCCTGCGATAATTGGTGTACCTTTTTCTGTATTGCTGATAATGTTTATTATGAATGCAGTAAATCTTATTGATGGTATAGATGGGTTGTGTTCAGGGTTAAGCATAATAGCGTTATTTGTGTATGGCATATTCTTTATTAAAGTTGGAGAGATGGCTCAATCCCTAGTCGCATTTGCTATGATTGGCTGTTTGTTGGCTTTTTTCAGGTATAACGTTAGAGGCTTTTCCCATAAAACATTAAAGATTTTTATGGGTGATACGGGTAGTTTGGTGACAGGAACTATATTAAGTATAAGTGCAATAAAGTTGACTCAATATTCTGGTGGCGAGGGATGTGAGGCTTTTCCGTTCTTAATGGCATACTCTGCTTTGATTGTTCCTTGTTTGGATGTACTGCGCGTTATGATTAGCCGTAAAAGAAAAGGAAAATCTATGTTTTTACCAGATAAGACCCATATACATCATAAATTATTAGATTTAGGATTAAGTGCTCGTCGTAGTATGTTGATAATTTTATTAATATCGGCACTATTTATTTTTATTAATGTTGTAATGAGTTATTGTATGCCGTATGAATTAATAATTGTCATTGATATACTATTGTATACGGTGTTGAATATGTTTTTGTCACGAATGATACGGAAGCATAAGGCTATAAATGTTAAATGAAAATTAAGAAGTTGTTTAAAGTTTTCTTATGTAATTAAAATAACTTCTAAGTGGGGGGACTTTTTTGGAGGAGTATTGCTTCTTTACATGGAAAGCGGTTGATTCGGTGGAATCGGCCGCTTTTCACGTTTATAGGTCTAGGCTAATATATCTTCTGTTAGACAAATTCGCTAAACACTGACAATTGGTATACGATTGCTCGCAATATACATACTTCGGTTAAGCATAGCAATGTGTATACGATTATGCACGGTAAAGTACTTTCCGCTAAACACTAGCAAAGAGTATGCGTCAGGCTAAACTTGCTGTTATGCTTAGGTTGGTGAGCAGGGTTGTGTAGGTGTGGAGTGCGGTGCGAATCTCTGTTGTGAGGATGTATTCGTCGGCTGTATGTGAGCGTGACGAACTGCCAGGTCCAAGTTTCAGCGATGGGAATGGCATCAGTGCTTGGTCTGATAGAGTGGGCGAGCCGAACGGCACGCATCCTAATGTCTTCAACCGTTTCACCAAGATGTGTTCCTCGCTTATTCCCGATGGATTTAGCCGTGTGGAACGTGGCGTGAGTCTGCACCAATCGAACGGTACAGCCTTGCGTATGAGCGACAATGTTTCCTCATTGTCGTAGGCATCTGTAGTACGCACGTCCACTACAATTCGGCAAGTGTCGGGTACTACGTTATGTTGTGTGCCGGCTTCTATTTGCGACACCGTTATTTTCACGGGACCGAGCATTGCCGATTCATTCTCAAACCGCAGGTCTTTCAAAATGCTTACGACTTCCATAGCACGATATATTGCGTTTATGCCTTCGTTGCGTGCCGCATGACCAGCCACGCCTTTTATTTCTCCGTCAAGCACCATTAGCCCTTTCTCGGCTATTGCTGGTTGCATGTCGGTGGGTTCTCCCACGATTGCCACGTCAATGTGCGGTAATAAAGGCAACACTGATTCTATGCCGCCACGTCCGCTCACTTCTTCTTCGCAAGACAGCAGCAGTATAAGGTTGTAGGTTCGCTCCAGTTCACATAGGTGTCGGAATACGGCAGTTAAAGTCACCACCGAAGCACCAGCATCATTGCTTCCAAGTCCATAGATGCGTTCATCTTCCTCGCTCGGCTTAAATGGGTCGTGCGACCAGCCTTGCACAGCCTTCACCGTGTCGATGTGGCTGTTAAGCAGCAGAGTGGGCTTGCTGTCGTCAAATTCAGGGGCTATGCACCACAAGTTGTTACCATGCCGTTGTGGCGACAGACCGAACGAGCCTAGCCGTGCTTCAATCATATCGGCAACAGCCTTTTCTTCACGGCTGAAAGACGGAGTCGAGATCATGTCTTTCAGCATGTCTATAGCATCATAAAACAATTCATCCATATTACAAAGGAACTTCTATAAATTCCATAAATCTAAACAAAGCAATTTATCGAATTGCTACATACAAAAGTAACTATGAGTCGGGAGTTGCGTGTTAGAAGTTGGGTTAATTTATGTGAATCGTTGAAATATATCAAATAACTAGCAATATTAGAATAGCGTTATACCGCTGTACGAAATAAAATTAAACAACTTCTGAATAAATTGTCTTTTTGGTATAAAGGCTGTATCTTTGTACTCGAATAGAAAGAGATATTATGGCAAATAAGCTAGTAGAATTGGTAGACATCCAGTGCAATCGTAAAGGAGATAAGGAAGTTTACCGCCAGAAAGATAATGTTAGCGGCGAATGGAAAGTGACCACGTGGAATGAGTTCCGTAAAGGCATTTGCAAAGCCGCATACGCTTTAGAAACATTAGGAATTGATGTGCAGGAGAATGTTGGCGTGTTCTCGTCTAACACCTATCATATTTTCAAGACCGATTATGGCTTGTTCTATAATCGTGCCGTGCCTGTGCATATCTATGCTACGAGTTCGCAAGATGAGGTGAGATATATAGTTGAGGATGCTAGCATAAGCGTGCTTTTTGTAGGCGACCAGCAACAATATGACGTAGCTCGCCGAGTGCAGAAACAGAATCCTAACCTTAAACAACTAATCACTTATAAGGAGTCGATAAAACTTGATTGCGATGATGACACCACAATGCGATGGGACGATTTCTTGTCATTGGGTGATGCTTCTAGCAAGGCTTGCCGTGAAGCGGTGGACCGACGTAAAGAAGCAGGTGTTGATAGCGATTTGGCTTTTCTGATATACACTTCGGGTACTACTGGCGTGTCGAAAGGCGTGATGCTGGCGCATAGCAATATGGACGAGGCTATGGAGCGGCATCTAGAGCGCCTTGACAGGCAGGTGTGTGAAGACCAGTTGTCAATGTGTTTTTTGCCGTTGTCGCATGTGTTTGAGTGTGCTTGGTGCTATTTCTGTTTGACAAAGGGAATACGTATAGCCATCAACGAGAACACCAAAGAGATTCAAGACACGTTGAAAGAGGTTAAGCCCGATTTGATGTGCAGTGTACCGCGTTTCTGGGAGAAAGTGTATACTGGTGTACTTAACAAGTTTGATGCGATGGGGTGGATTGGAAAAGTTCTTCTGCATCGTGCTGTTAAGATTGGTCGTTTACGTAATCTTCATTATCGTCGAAAAGACAAGAAAGCCACCTTATATGTCGATTTGCAATACCGCTTTTTCGATAAAGTTGTGTTTAAGGCAATCAGAAAGGCTATCGGTATGGAAAACGGCAAGTTCTTCCCTACTGCAGGGGCACCGTTAAGCGAGAATATCGTGCGTTTCTTGCACTGTTGCGGCATCAACATCGTTATGGGGTACGGTTTGTCCGAAACCACAGCCACGGTCACATGTTTCCCTCGCAAGAATTTCAAGATAGGTTCGGCTGGAACTAATCTTCCTGGTGTCCAAGTCAAGATAGGCGAGAATAATGAGATTCTAGTGAAAGGAAAAACCGTGATGAAGGGATATTACAACAAGCCAGAGGAAACCTCAGCAGTATTTACTGCCGATGGTTGGTTCCGCACTGGCGATGCTGGTTACATCAATGAGGATGGCTCATTGGTGATAACAGAGCGTATCAAGGACTTGTATAAGACTTCTAATGGCAAATATATTGCCCCTCAAGCACTGGAAAGCGTGTTGAGCGAGGATCAGTACATCGAGCAAGTTGCTGTGATAGGCGACCAGCGTAAATATGTCACCGCTATTATAATTCCAGCCTTTGAAGCGTTGAAGGAATTTGCCGAGAAAAAGAAAATCCAGTACAAGAACGTTGAGGAGTTGGTAAAGAACAGCGAGGTGGTGAAGATGTTGTCAGAGCGTATTGACGAGTTGCAAAAAGATTTCGCCTCATGGCAACAAATAAAGAAATTCACCGTTTTACCTAAAGCTTTCAGTATGGAAACAGGAGAGCTTACTAATACGCTGAAGGTTCGCCGCTCTATTATCAATAAGCTATACAAGAAAGAAATAGAGGCGATGTACTCTTAATTATCTGGAAATTATATAATAAGAAATATAGAAAATGATTACACAAGAACAATTAAAAGAGACACAAGAACGCCGGGATGCGTTGAGGAGGTATCTTTGACATCGATAGTAAGAGAATAGAGGTCGAAGAAGAAGAATTGAGAACACATGTGCCTGATTTTTGGAATGACCAGAAGGCGGCAGAGGCTCAAATGAAGAAGGTTAAGACGTTACGCTTTTGGATTGAGGGCTATGAGGAAGTTGACAAGATTGTCAATGAGTTGGAACTGGCTTTTGATTTCGTAAAAGAGGAACTGATGACCGAAGACGAGCTTGACCAGCTATATATCCAGACTATAAGCAAGATAGAAGGGTTGGAATTGCGTAATATGCTGCGTCAAGAAGAAGACAAGATGAGCGTGGTGCTACGCATCAATTCAGGTGCTGGAGGAACAGAGAGCCAAGATTGGGCTTCTATGCTCATGCGTATGTACTTGCGTTGGAGCGAGCGTAATAATTACAAGACGACGATTTCGCAATTGTTGGAAGCCGACGATGCTGGCATCAAGTCGGTCACTATAAAAATAGAAGGCGATTTCGCTTATGGATATTTAAAGAGCGAGAACGGTGTGCATCGTTTGGTGCGCGTGTCGCCATATAATGCGCAGGGCAAGCGTATGACATCGTTTGCATCGGTGTTCGTTACGCCGCTTGTCGATGATACTATAGAAGTTAACATCGAGCAGGCTCGCATCTCATGGGACACATTCCGAAGTGGCGGTGCTGGCGGTCAGAACGTCAACAAGGTTGAGTCGGGAGTGCGGTTGCGTTATCAGTTTAAAGACCCGTATACCGGTGAGGAAGAGGAAATCTTGATTGAGAACACCGAAACTCGTGACCAGCCAAAGAACCGTGAGAATGCTTTAAGGCACTTGCGTTCAATCTTGTATGAGAAAGAGATGCAGCATCGCCGTGCAGAGCAACGCAAGGTGGAAGACAGCAAGATGAAGATTGAGTGGGGTTCTCAAATACGCAGTTACGTCTTCGACGACCGTCGTGTGAAAGACCACCGCACAAATTATCAGACATCTGATGTTGGTGGTGTGATGGACGGAGATATTGACGATTTCATCAAGGCTTATTTAATGGAATTTGCTGGCAATGAGTAATAACACGGCTACGCTTATGGAAAAGATAACAGTTGTAAAGGTTGGCGGCAAGATAGTTGAGGATGCAGAGTCCTTGAATGCTCTGTTGACCGATTTCAAGGCTATAGAGGGTAATAAGATTCTTGTGCATGGCGGAGGGCGTTCGGCAACCAAGTTGGCTGAACGTTTAGGCATCGAAACCAAGATGGTCGACGGTCGTCGCATCACCGATGATGCTATGCTGGAAGTGGTGACTATGGTTTATGGCGGATTGGTTAACAAACGTATCGTTGCCGAGTTGCAAGCTCGTGGCATCAATGCGTTGGGAATGACAGGTGCCGACATGAATATATTGTTGAGCGAGAAACGCCCGGTGCAGACTGTCGATTACGGTTGGGTAGGTGATGTGAAGCGTGCCAATGGCGGTGCATTAGCTAAGCTGATAGGCGAGGGTGTTGTTCCTGTCGTAGCACCGTTGACCCATGACGGCAAAGGTCATATACTTAACACCAATGCCGATACTATGGCTGGAGAAACAGCTAAGGCTCTTGCTGAGTATTATGATGTGACTCTGGTTTATTGCTTCGAGAAGGAGGGAGTGTTGCGTGATGAGAATGACGATACTAGCGTTATCCCTGTTATCGACTGTGATTTGTACGCTTCGCTGAAAGCGGAAGGCATTGTCGTGGGTGGAATGATTCCAAAGCTAGATAATTCATTCGCTACGCTTGATGCTGGCGTGAAAGAAGTGATTATTACCAAAGCATCCAATCTCTGCGACCTTTCACTAGGCACGCATGTGAGATAAAGTATAAGACGTAGCGACATGAAAAAATAAAGCTCATCAGCGTTTGCTGGTGAGCTTTATTTGGTTTGTGGTGGTCGCTATTTATTTGCAAACCACCTTAGTTGTCTTGTTGCCTTGCTTCTTTATATAGATGCCGTTTTTCAAATTTTCTGCATTCACTTTTATACCTTGCAAGTTGTAGTATTCTATAGGAGTATTAGCTTCAACACCAATTTCATCTATACCAGTGGCTTTGTCTATAGAGAACGAGTACATAGCGGCTACCTGTCCTGGCACGTATTGGTAAAGTTTCATTTCGGTAGAACTGGTTGGCTCAGCGATGATCACATTAGCGTTAGGAGCACTTGCCGCTGTATCCCATATAGCGCTGTGGCTTGCCACAACAGTGTTTTCATCAATATTCACTATTTGGAAACCGTCGCAATAGCTTTTACCAATAGGTTCAACAGCGTATAGCGTGTTGTCGAGTGTGAATAGTGTGCCACCTTGTGTGGTAGTGATGCCGTTGTTGTCGTATGCCACAAATTCAGTGCCGTTAGAATGGTAGAAGTGTTTCAAATCTCTATCTCTTACGGCTATATCATCGCTAGTTATGTCGCTGGTAAGTGGCAATGCTATAGTTCTTGCATCGGCAGTTATGCCAACGTCAATTTTTGTAGCCGAAACTTGTTCGCCGTTAGCTATAATAATCTTAGCCACAGATGTAGCGTTATTAGGAATCACGTAGATAGCACCACCAGTAGATGACATGATGTCGCCTATCGCATCTCCCATAAATATCATAGATGCTGCAGATATACCTTCTGGCAACGTTACGCTTAGGTCTTGGAATGCGTTACCCCCGGCTGGAAGCACTTTATATGAGGTTGCCGCTTCCGACCATTGTGTTGTGGATAGTATTATGTTGCCTGCATCATCGCTGGCTAAAGCTGTTCCAGGGGTTGAAGATAAGCCGGTGTCGGTCAATCCGCTTTCAGTCCAGTAGTAAAGTTTAGAGTTTGCGTGATCGTTGACGTAAATCTTGCCGTCGTGAGCAGTCGCCCAGCGTGATTGTGCTTCTGCCACAAGGTGTCCGCCAGTCTTAACCCAGCTTTGAGAGAACTTGTAGCCTTCGCTCACTGTGTTAAGGTCGCTTGAATTCTTGTTTTCAGCCGATAGTGCCACGTTCACAGTGGTTGCGTTAGGTGAACTTATACTCAAAGTGGCAGTGTGAGCCGCAACCTCGGTTGGATTATATGTTACGGTGATAGTGCCACTAGCTGCCGCTTGAGCGATAGAAGAAGCCGAAATGCTGAATTGGTCGGCGTTATCACCAGATAGTGCAAGCGTGATGTCACCTTCCAAGTTTGTACCAGAAATTGTCAAACTCTTATCTGAAGTCGAGTTGTCCACCGCATTAAGCGATACGGTTGAAACATCTCCATCTGAAAGCACAGGTATTGTTATCTCAGGTATTGATGTAGTATAATAAGCGACTCCTTGACCTTGAACGCACACCCATAGGTCTAGGGCGTTATCGCTGTCGTGCGTAGATTGGCAAATTGAAGATACACGTTGAGTGTTGTTAGCTGTACCTAAACCAGCCGCAGGTACTAGCAGTTCATAGCTTGTTGCCGCATCCATTCCGCTTGTCACGTCAATTAGAGCTAATGCTCCGTTACCCATAGCATTTGTAGTGCCGTCAACAGTTGAAGTAAGGTAAGTGGTTGCAGCTGCATAGCTCTTGCCTCCGAAGTCGAATAGGTTTAAAGCTGTACCGTATTTGCTGACGATAGAAGAATTCATTTGCTTTTGCAATATTCCTTCAGCACTGAATAGGGCAGGCACATTATCCTTAGAATCTAGCCAGAATGTGCCGTCGCTGTTGTAGACGATAGAAGCCGAGCCACGACCGTCGCCACCGTTGAATGTGCTAGTTCCGCTTGTCAAGTTGATGACTGTTGCAGTTTGGCTCACTGTTCCGTTAGTTATAGCATAATAAAGAACCTTGCTTGTGCCTTGGTTGGTGAACCATAGACGACCGTTGGTCAAGTTTCCGCTTACCGACATTGTCGCGCCGGTGATTTCGCTGTCGTGAGTCGCATCAGTCACTATTTTTTCAGGTTTTGCGGTGTCGCTATCCCATTTGTATACATATAGTGTTTGAGTTTCAGTGTCTGTAACGTTTGCGATGTTAGAAGCAAGAAGTTTGCCGTCTAGAACCGCAAGGCTTGAAAGCGGGAATAGAGTAGATTCAATGCCTTCAACGCTAAGAGTGCCTATGTTGTTGCCTGTATAGGCGTTGATAATAGAAATCGTAGGAGTTGCATTAGCTACCGATTGCAACACGTATAGTTTGCCGTCGTTATAAGCAATAGAGCGTATGTTGCTGTTGCTTAAGTATGAAGGTATACCGCCAGTTGCGTTAGTTGAGTGATTCCATCCCTCGGTTAACGCTACTGTGGTAGTGTTAGAACCGTTTAATGTGACGGTTTTTGATGCGGCGTTAGTAGATGAAACTGTTAAAGTAGCTGTGTGCGAGCCGGTTGATGTAGGCACGTAAGTCACGGTGATAGTACCGCTAGCCGCTGTTTGAGCGATAGAAGAAGCCGAAATGCTGAATTGGTCGGCATTAGTGCCAGATAGTGCTAGTGTGATGTCACCTTCCAAATCGCTACCAGTTACTGTTATGCTTTGCGTTGTGGCTGTGTTGTTTGTTGTTGTGAATGATAGTGAGCTAGCGCTAGTAGACAAAGTAGGAGTTGCCACCTCTTTTTCTACGATAAATAAAGCATCATTTACATAACGTATTCCGTTTCCTGAATTATTGGTATTGGCATCATTTGAAAGCCCATCTACGTTATTCCAAAATTGGGAAGATCCTCCGCCATCGAAGTTGAGGGCATCACTACACCCGAGAGCCTTCATGATGTCGGCTAGTTGTTTGCCGTTGCATCCATTGCTATATCCGCTGTTACGACCGTCAACAACGCACATCACAAGTTTGGTCTTATCGGCATTGTAGCCCACTGCTGTACGAGGAGCATCATATGATATATCACCACTGGTGACTGTATAGCTAGATGCAGTTACTCCGTTGCAAAGAATCATCATAGATCCTCCGACAGCATTATGAATTTGAATACCGTTTTGAGGTATGCCATTATTTTCATTGTCGGTATAAAGCCCCACCGTACCATCATATTCGGTAAGTTGGATTCTAGTATATACGGTGATTTGATCTCCTACGTTACAATTGCTGACAAATGTTCCTGGTGTTCCTTTACCAAAAAGAACTATACCGTCAGAAGGGATGGTAACGCTACCTGAAGATGGTGTAGAAACTACTTCGTAGGTTTGATATTTTCCTGGAGCCAGTAGAGCGTTGTTTACAGGTTTTAATTGTACGGCATAACCGCCAACTGATGCGTTGCCAGAACTGGTTGAACCGTATTGAGTAGTGTATATGATTATTTGATTATCAACTCCACAATCTGTGGCATTGGCTGATGTCGTATTTATTGCCGCTGCACTGCAATATACTTCTGTACTTGTGCTTGAGTTGTACAGCCAACATGTATGTGACGTCAGTTTACCTATATATGGAGTATTGTTTTGGTCTATGGCAATAGCTGAAAAACCGTCACCAGTGAAACACTTTTGTGCCATACCGTCTTTAATGATAGTTCCACTTGGTCCGCTTGAGGAGAAGAAGTCTGCGTTAACTCCGGCTATAGCTGTTATACCTGTAGTTGCAGTTGATGCATTGATGTTGTTACCCATTGTACCTACGGTTGCTGTAGTGGAAAGTTTGCTTCCGCCTTGTACCGCCTTAATTGCTACATTAGGATTAGTGAGGTCAGTGATGGAATAAAATATACGCAAATTATCGCCATCAGAGCCAGCCAAGTGTGCTGTTTTAAAAGTTGTTGAAGTTCCTAATGTTTTTGTTGATGTTGTTGTCACGGAGTAAGATACGCCTTGTATAGACCATGTTTCGGCAAATACAGAGAGTCCTGTGACAATTGAGATAAACGTTAATATTAACTTTTTCATTTTAGATAGTTGTTGATTAAAATTTTGTGTGCAAAATTAGTTATAATTGTTGAATAAGCCTAAATACAATGGCTGATATTCTGTTGACTGTAAGCAAAAAAGCAATGAACCTTAGGTGGTGGCTCATTGCTTTCGTCAATATGAGGTGAATTGGATATTTATTTCTTGTGCGCGAGCATGTATTGCGCTATTTGCACAGCGTTAAGTGCAGCACCTTTCTTTATTTGGTCGCCCACTAGCCAGAATGTCAAACCGTTTTCGTTAGCTAGGTCTTTGCGTATTCTACCCACATAGACTGGGTCTTGGTTGGCTACGAAAAGCGGCATTGGGTATTTTTTTTCTGCCGGCTCGTCTACTAGCACTACGCCTTCTGCCTTGCTGAATGCCTTACGAGCTTCCTCGGGCGTGATAGGGCGTTCTGTTTCAATCCAAATAGCTTCGCTATGTGCGCGAAGAACCGGTACACGCACACATGTGGCACTTACGCTTATTTCTGGCTCGTGCATGATTTTGCGTGTTTCGTGGAACATCTTCATCTCCTCTTTGGTGTAGTCGTTGTCTTGGAATACGTCGATGTGGGGGATGAGGTTGTAGGCTAGCTGATAGGCGAATTTGTTTACAGTAGGAGTCTTGCCGGTCGCAATCTCGTTGTATTGCTCTACAAGCTCGTCCATAGCTACAGCACCTGCTCCGCTTGCTGCTTGATAGGTTGCCACATGCACACGCTTAATCTTGGAAATGTCGTTAAGCGGTTTTAATGCCACTACCATTTGAATAGTTGTGCAGTTAGGGTTTGCTATGATGTTGCGTGGAGTGTTGAAAGCGTCGTCGCCGTTCACTTCAGGCACAACAAGTGGCACATCCTTGTCCATGCGGAATGCGCTGGAGTTGTCAATCATAATAGTACCATGCTTGGTGATGGTTTCGGCAAATTCTTTGGAAGTACCGGCTCCAGCCGATGCAAAAGCTATATCAACACCTTTGAAATCGTCGTTGTGTTGTAGCTCTTTCACTGTTACTTCTTTGCCTCTGAAATTGTATGTTCGTCCAGCGCTGCGTTTCGACCCGAAAAGTAATAATTCGGTTATAGGGAAGTTCTGCTCATCAAGAACACGTAGGAATTCTTGACCTACCGCACCGCTTGCGCCAATGATAGCTACTTTCATATTGATATGTTTTTGGTTAAATTGTAAATCTTTTAAATTAAAATCGGGTGCAAATATACGATTTTTTTTAATTTTGTAAACTATTAACCAGAAAACACCTATTTCTATGGACTCAACTGCTTCAACGCAAGCTATAATAACCAACCCCGTGCTTATATTTTTCACGGTATTGGTGATATTGGTGACAGCTCCTTTGATTTTTAAGAAATTGAAGGTGCCGCACATTGTGGGTATTATATTGGCTGGAGTGATTGTTGGACCTTACGGATTTCATTTGTTGGATAGGGACAGCAGTTTCCAGATTTTCGGTCAGGTGGGCTTGCTTTACTTGATGTTCTTGGCTGGTCTGGAGATAGATATGTACCACTTGCGTAAGAATATGAACAAGGGGCTTGTGTTCGGATTGTACACTTTATTTATTCCGTTGATAGTGGGAATGGTGGCTTCGGTGGCTTTGCTCGACGTGAACTGGACTACTGCGGTGCTGCTGGCCTGTATGTATGCTTCGCACACGCTTATAGCCTATCCTGTGGCATCACGTTTCGGCGTGACCAAATGCCCAGTGGTGCTTATTTCGATAGTGGGAACTATTATTGCCATTTTAGGCTCATTGCTGGTGTTGGCAGTCACAGTGGATGCCGAGAGGTCGGGCGAGTTCTCGTTGCGTGGTGTGCTGTTGCTGTTGCTTAATCTCGTATTATATTGTGCCTTTGTGCTATATTTATATCCGCGTATCACCCGCTGGTTTTTCAAGACATTCAGCGACCAAGTGACGCAGTACGTTTTCGTGCTTGCTATGGTGTTCTTTTCGTCATGGCTGGCACAAGTGATAGGGCTAGAACCGGTGCTGGGCGCATTCTTGGCTGGCTTGGTACTTAATAGGTATGTGCCGGTGTCTTCGCCGTTGATGAGCCGTATAGAATTTGTGGGCAATGCGATCTTCATCCCGTATTTCTTGATAGGAGTGGGTATGATGATAAATATAAGGGCTATATCCAATTGGGACACGTTGTGGGTGTCGTTCAATATGATAGTGGTGGCGATTGCCGTGAAATGGCTAGCAGCATGGGCTGCGCAGAAGACGTATAAGATGCGTTCGATGGAGCGTGGCATGATGTTCGGATTGTCTACTGCGCACACGGCGGTTGCTCTTGCCGTGGTGATGATTGGCTATGAAATGGTGCTGCCCGACGGTACGAGGTTGCTTAACGAGTCGATTATGAACGGCGTTATCTTAATGATTTTGGTGACATGTGCATTAGCTCCTATAATCACTGCTGGTGCGGCTGCAAAACTGAAAGTGGATATGCTATCTCGCGGAGAGGTTGAAGATGAAGATGCTAACAAGACTCGTCGATTGAAAACCCTTATACCAGTGAGCAATCCTATCACAGCATCATCGCTCGTGGATGTGGCATTGATGATGAAACGGAAGCCTACCGATGACTCGTTGTTGGCACTTCATGTGCGTAACGACAATTCGTCCGGGTCGGTGGCGATAGGGCAGAATGCTTTAAGACTGGCAGCTGAGTCGACAAAGGCGGTAAACTTGAATATGCTGACGATAGAACGATACGACCTTAACACTGTGACTGGCATAGTGAATACGGTGAAAGAGCGGAATATCACCGATGTGATAGTGGGAATACATTCACGCAATACGGTTGTCGATTCGTTCTATGGCTCAAAGGTGGATGAACTGCTGTCGAAGTTAAATAAGATGGTGATAATAACTCGTTGCTATATACCAGTGAATACGATAACCCGCATCGTGGTGGCTGTGCCGCAGAAAGCGGAATTTGAAACGGGGTTTGAGCTGTGGGTGATACGTCTTGCCAATATGGCGAAACGTATAGGCTGCCGCTTGATATTCTATGCTTCGGTTGAAACGATACCGTTTATTAAAGGTGTGATTCACAGGAACCAGTACGAGATAAGAAGCGAATATGCGGTGATGAACGAGTGGGATGACTTGGTGATGCTTACCAATGTGGTGCTTGAGGACGACTTGTTTGTTGTGGTGAGTGCTCGCCGCACCTCAATATCGTTCAGCTCTGAAATGGACGAAACACCGAACATACTTTCTCGTTACTTCGGACACAGCAATCTGCTTGTGATATATCCAGAACAATTTGGTGCTGTACCTAAGTTGGAAACTTTTAGCGACCCGATAGCAAGCGATTTGGATTCTACTCCGTCGGAATTGTTGTTGAGGATTCAGGCGTGGATGCGTGTGATGAACACAAAGAAGAAAAACATAACACGACGATTAAAATCGAAGAATAAAGGTTGATATGTACACAGAATAATGAAAGGCGGCTCATGGGAGTCGCCTTTCGATGTTATTGCAATTGAATTATTTGTAATTGTCGGCAATAGAGAAGATGCTGTGGAAAATCTGTTTGTCGACTTCTGTTAACTCTACATGGCGACGAGCCATAGCACGCTCGGCAATGGCGAAAAATTTCACAAGCGACACATCGGTAAATCCAGCACTAGAGCCTTCGGAAAAACTGGCAACGAAATTGCGTGGGAATCCAGTGCCATGTATGTTAACCCCAACTCCTATTACTGTGGCGGTGTTGAATATGCTGTTAACACCAGCTTTTGAGTGGTCACCCATAATCAGTCCGCAGAATTGTAATCCGGTTTTAAGGAATCTGTGAGCAGGATAGTTCCACAATTTGATTTCTGTGTAATCGTTCTTTAGGTTGGAAGCGCTGCAACCAGCACCAAGATTGCACCATTCGCCTATGACAGCGTTACCCAAAAATCCGTCATGAGCCTTGTTGCTGTAGCCTATCATCACCACGTTGTTAAGCTCACCACCCACTTTACAGAAAGGTCCAAGAGTGGTGGCGCCGTATATTTTAGATCCCATGTTGACAAATACGTTCTCACATGCCGCAAATGGGGCTCGTATGCAAGAGCCTTCCATGATTTCGGAGTCTTTACCTATATAGATAGGACCTTTGTTTACGTTAAGGAATGCACCTTCAACGCTAGCACCTTCCTCAATGAATATTTTTGGCGTTCCATCCTCGAAATAAGGGTTGCCTATGACGGTGTTTGTGTCGCTTAGTATTTGTGACTCTCTGCCTGCCGTGATTGCTCGGAAATCATCGTGAAGTATTATGTCGTTGAATGTGAAGATGTCGTAAAGCCAATGGATTTTGTTTAATGGCTTTTCGTGTTCGAAAACTTTGCTGTAGTTTTGCTCCATGAAGTCTTCAAGCCTACCTCGGTAGGCTATGACATCTTTGCCCTGTTTGATTTCTTCTCCTGGGTTGAGATTACACACTGCATCGGCTAACTGCTTGTCGGGAATAACATGCCCAGCGACGAAGTAGTTATCTTCGGTGGTGGAAGTGATGAATTTGGGTTGCAGGTATTCTGTGGTGAGAGGGGAGAAGGTGTCGTCGGGGAAAAAGCGTTGCCACTTCTCTTGTATTGTCGTTATACCCACCCTGATGTGGGAGATTGGGCGTGTGAACGTTAATGGTAGTAGATTCTCACGCACCTCTGGAATATCGAATATGATAATATTTTTCATAACCATTATAGCGTTTATATAGTGCAAAGTTAGTAAATTTGTGCTATTGTTATAATAAGGTATAATATGAATTATATAGAACAATATATAAAAGGTGTGTTTGTGATAGAGCCTAAGCGTTTCGGTGATGATAGGGGATATTTCTGCGAAGTGTGGAAAAAGGAAGAGTTTGACAAGCATATTCCAGGTGTGACATTCGTGCAAGACAATGAAAGTTTGTCAAGTTTTGGCGTGTTGAGAGGATTGCATTTCCAGAAAGGCGAGTGGTCGCAAGCTAAGTTGGTGAGAGTGTCGCAAGGCTCGGTACTTGATGTAGCAGTCGACTTAAGAGGCGGTTCGCCCACTTATGGAAAACATGTGGCTGTGGAATTGAGTGCCGAGAACGGTAGGCAACTTTTCATACCTCGTGGATTTGCTCACGGATTTGTGGTTTTGAGCGAAGTGGCACAATTTCAGTATAAAGTGGATAATGTGTATGCGCCGCAAGCTGAGGCTACGTTGAAATTTGACGATGATGCGTTAGGTATTGATTGGCAGCTTGATAAGGATGAACTGTTGCTATCGCCCAAAGATAAGTTTGGTGTATTATTAAAAGATGTTAAACCTTTCTAAATTAAATAGAATTTAATAATCCTCTAACTGCCTATTAAAAGGCATTTTATGGGCTATTTATATATATTAATGTGGAGAAAATCGTGATTTTTAGGCTTAAAACGTTTGGTAGTTAGCTGATTAGTGCTTATCTTTGCAAAGTTTTTCTGCAATGCTATGCACGAATGTATGCTAAGTTGCTGATTTAGTGTGGAAAATGCTGTGTGCTGGCTGGAGATAACAAAATGAGAAAACTGAGATTTTTAATAATTAATAAAGCAAAAAAAGAACAAAATGCCTACAAT
>CAZSHA010000039.1:0-21179 GCA_964606575.1 uncultured Muribaculaceae bacterium
TTGTTCTTATCTTCTTGACTTCTTTCAGTCTATCGCAAGCATTTCAATGTGCTCTCGAGTTTGCCCCTTCGGAACTCGGACGTTTCCGTTGTTCCTCAAAAGCGAGTGCAAAGTTACGCACTTTTTTGAAACCTCAAAATATTTTTCAACTTATTTTTTCAAAAAAATCACCCAGAACAAACAACAAATTGGTTTACAACGAGTTGAATATTTGTTAAGGACTTTTAAATTTTGTTTTCAATATGTTTTAAAGTATATTTTTGATTTTTTAGGTCTGAAAAACCTCCCATACGCATTATTCTGCACCCAGTAAATCCAAACGAAATACTATACGCTGAACACCATCTTGGTATCTCGCACTTGATATTCTGAAACGACCAATCTGTGACGTTCGTTCAACATGAGAACCAACACACAGACATTCATCATAATCGCCCACATGCACAATTCTCACTGTTTCGCTTGCATCCTTAGGCAATCGTGCCATATCAAAACGTTCTCTCACCTGCCCTTGCGTCGCATACTCGACCCATACTGGCATATCGGCAGAAATCACTTCATTTACCCTATTCTCAACAGCACGCAACTGCTCCTCGCTCAAAGGTCTGGGCAAAGCATAGTCGCATTTTGATTTTTTACGCTCAATATGTGCATTATCTGCACGACGACATCCAAACATCTTCACCATTGTCCCATTTAAAATATGCTCAGCCGTGTGCATCGGCGGAAATTCTTGCTTATTATGTGCGTTCAACTCCATATTTGACATATCATTAATAGCTCAATATTTTCCACAATTATATTTGCCCTGTATCCTCCAACAACGCAAACACTATATTTGTCATATCACTATAATTAAACAACATAAACATTCTTCTCACAATAAGAAAAATATCGAACATTAACGCTCTTTTAATACTATTAAAAAATTTGCTATTCTATTATATACAAACACAACAAATGTTGTAGTTATAAAATTAGCAACAAAATATAGTGAAAAATCCATGACCTTACTTGGGATCAACCACATTACCGGTATTCCAAGTAAATAATACAACATACTGTTTTTTCCAATAAAAATTAACCACCGAGGAAAATGTGCAATTTTTTTATAACGCTTACTACTATTATGCAAAAAACAAGTCCTCCTATTATCTGAATCGGCACATAAAGTATTCCATTCACAACACACAAATAATATATCACAAAAATCGATATTGGTATTACCATGATTTTTTTTGAAAAAGGATTAAAAACATACCATGCACCAAGCACAAAACCTAAATTTGAAACGAACCAATAGCTTCCAAACCCACATATCCATAATACCATAATGAGCACCAACTGTATAATCAAAATACTCATTAACCGTTTATTCATATCTACTATAAATTTAAATACCAAAAATGTTGTTACGTAATCATATAATATGATCTTTATAAACCACAACCCTGTTCCTTCAGGTAAACTTAATGTTAATAAATTACAATGGTTGATATTTATATCATTATATGTCGATGTCCAAGGAAGCACTATTGAGTTTATTATATATACTATTGCTACTGGAATAAGTATCTTTTTAATGTGACTATATATATAGCTAATTGTTAGACTTCCGCTATTCTTAATCAATGATTTGAACATTCCATACCCCGACATAAAAAAGAACAAGCTGCACCCCAACATACCGAACATTGGCAATAACAACAAAGAAGAAATATTAGAATAATAACATGCATATTCATTTATAGAATGAACAAAACCTATCATTATTATAGCTATTGCACGTATTGCATACCCTTGATTATAAGATACCGATTGAGATGTATCTACATTTGCCGTGTGCATCGGCGGAAACTCTTGCTTGTTATGCTCGTTCAACTCCATATTTGATATATCATTAATTCTATTATCAGGCATAAAGACTTTTTGCGACTTACTGATTTGCAATATTGCAATCAAATTTACACAAATCTCATCAAATCAAAGACAACCTTGCAAAAAACATACACGACACCACAAGATCAGCTAACTTTGAACATACGTTATTTTATATGCTCTACATAATTTATAGCTCTAGCTTTTTTGTTTGACGAAGAAGGGCAAAAGTCTATCTCAACTTTTGTCCTTCTATCTTATTCTTACTGATTATTATTTCTTCTTTGACACTGTTGCCCTTTTACGCACAACCTTTTTAGGCGCAGTTTCGCTCTCCTCTATAATCTTCATGCAATCAGCCAATGTCAAACCATCAACATCCGTTCCCTTTGGAATCTTATAATTTTTCTTTTTATAAGCTATGTACACACCAAAGCGACCATTCAACACCTCTAAATCGGGTTCATCGTCAAATGTTCGAAGCACCTTTTTAGCTTCGCTTTCACGCTTTTCAATGATAAGTTCTTGTGCTTCTTCAAGCGTTATTGCCTCTGGAGCAATACCTTTAGGCACTGAAACGAACTTACCCGCATGCCTAACATAAGGGCCGAAACGACCGACAGCCACCACCACTTCAGAGCCTTCAAACTCACCTAAAGTTCTAGGCAGCTCAAACAGTTTCAGAGCTTCCTCAAGCGTTATCGTATTTATTGATTGATCTTTGTTTAACGATGCAAAATGAGGCTTTTCATCATCTTCGACACTTCCCAATTGCACCACAGGACCAAACCGTCCAATCTTCACCGAAACAGGCTTGCCAGTTTTAGGGTCTTCGCCTAATACCCGTTCTCCCACTTTATGCTCTAACCGCAAGTTAGACACTTTGTCAACATCGGGATGAAACGACTTATAAAAGCTTCTTATTCCATCGTTCCATTTTTCCGATCCATCTGCGATTTTGTCAAAGGTCTCTTCTACTGTGGCTGTGAAGTTGTAATCCATTATAGAAGGAAAATACTCTTGCAAAAAGTCGTTTACTATCACACCTATATCGGTCGGGATAAGTTTACCCTTATCAGCACCTGCAACCTCATTTTTCTTTGAAGCCTTCACAACGCCTTTTTTCAAGGCTAGCACTTTATACTCTCGTTTCTCGCCAGACTTTTCGCCTTTAACCACATATTCACGGTTTTGGATTGTAGAAATGGTAGGGGCATAAGTTGACGGTCTACCTATTCCCAATTCTTCCAACTTCTTCACCAGCGTTGCTTCTGTGTAACGAGGAGGATGCTGAGTGAAACGTTCTGTTGCTGATACAACTTCGGTACTCATTTTGTCACCGACAACCATAGCAGGCAATGCGTGTACGTCGGCAACAGAACCGTCGGACGCATCGTCATCGGCAGACTCCATATACACTTTCAAGAATCCATCGAATTTCACCACCTCACCAGTAGCGACAAATTTCTCATTGCGACCGGAAACAGCTATATCGATATTGGTTTTCTCCAATACCGTATCCGACATTTGCGATGCAATAGTACGCTTCCAGATAAGATTATATAGCTTCTTCTCTTGTGCCGTTCCAGCTATCTCGTGCTTGTCAATATAAGTGGGACGTATAGCCTCATGAGCCTCTTGTGCTCCCTTAGAACTCGTATGATACTTGCGTATACGCAAATACTCCTCACCTATCTGTTCCTTAATTTCTGCACTTATTGCATTAATGGCAAGCGACGATAGGTTAAGCGAATCGGTACGCATATATGTAATATGTCCCGACTCATACAAGCGTTGAGCCACCATCATGGTTTGCGACACGGTGAAACCTAACTTGCGGGAAGCCTCTTGTTGCAATGTAGATGTTGTGAACGGAGGGGCTGGAGATTTCTTCACAGGCTTTACAGTCACATCATTAACCGTGAATGTGGCAGTCTTGCACGCCTCTAGCAATTCCATAGCTTCTTGTTCGGTAGCTAGCCGCTTGTTAAGCTCTGCATTCACAACCGCATCACCCCCCTCAGGTTTCAGTTGAGCCACCACACGATAGTATGGTTCGCTCTTGAACGCTTTTATCTCTTTCTCTCGCTCAACCAGCAATCGCACAGCCACGCTCTGCACACGACCAGCCGAAAGCGCTGGCTTTATCTTTTTCCACAAGATAGGCGACAATTCAAAACCCACTATTCGGTCTAGCACACGGCGCGCTTGCTGGGCATCAACAAGATTAATATCAATGTCACGCGGATTCCCTATCGCATTAAGTATAGCATTCTTTGTGATTTCATGAAACACAATACGTTTGGTGTTATCAGGCTTCAATCCTAGCACTTCATACAAGTGCCAAGCTATAGCTTCTCCCTCACGATCCTCATCGGATGCGAGCCACACCATGTCGGCTTCCTTTGCTGCTTTTTTCAGAGTTTTAACCAGTTCCTTTTTCTCGGCCGGGATTTCATATTGCGGAGCAAAATCCTTGTCGGTTTCTATACTGAAATCTTTCTTACGCAAATCACGTATATGACCATAACTCGACAAGACCTTATAATCCTTGCCCAGAAATTTTTCTATCGTCTTTGCCTTTGCAGGCGACTCTACTATTACTAAATTGTTCGGCATTTTACCTTGAGTTTTTAGATGCGGACACATAAAAAAGATTATTATCAAGCCATATAATCCGCTTTTTCCTAAATCGGCGACAAAATTAGGCAAAAAAATATTATTAGCACTCACTAATTAAGATTTTTTCTAATAATCAAGATATTAAACCCACCTCACATATAAAATATACCTATAATATAGGTATAAAAATGTATCTGTATGCTTCTATTTTTATCGAGAAAGAACCAACACTTTAAGACCAAAAAAATAAAAAACCCGTCTTTGTTAGTGCCAATATGTTGCCAACCTTTTGACAACTATTTGCCAGCTACTTTCGGAGATTATTTCACCTCATGACGCAGGTTATAAGTATTGCGAAGCGTTTCAAAAGCCTCAGGTGAAGATTTAAGAGCGATGGTATCTACCATAGGATTATATGATGACATTATTTTTCCCATTGTAACACCTGTCGCCCCTTCTTTAGGCAACTCTACACGAGGCATATCCAAGCTCCAGTCAAAATGTTTTGCCAATGATTGCAGCACCATAGCTGTGGCACGCATCTTGCCTTCTATAGAATAACCTGCAATGTGAGGTGTGGCAACAAAAGCCCTATCCAACAAACGCCCATCCATACACGGCTCATTTTCCCAACAGTCAATAGCAATATCCTTTATGGACGATTCGTCTATAAGTTCGGCTAAAACATTATTATCTACCACCGAACCTCGAGAGCTGTTTATCAATAGGCGACAATTCTGTAAAGCCATAATAAATGAATGCCCAGCAAGATGATAAGTAGCGTCTAATCCATTACGAGTGAGTGGTGTGTGGAATGTTATAATATCGGCATCTTTCATGAGCTTACTCAATGGCACATAATCGGCGCTATTAGTTGCCCTACGTAAAGGCGGGTCGTTCAGCAACACATTAAACCCCAGTTCCCTAGCCCAACGAGCAACAATAGACCCGACATGACCTACACCCACAATTCCGATAGTCAATCCGCCAGTATAAGAAATATATTCTTTCTTCATCCAATGCCCTATCGTAGAAAGCACATATTGGGCTACAGCTGGAGCGTTGCATCCAGGAGCATTCTTAACCACTATTCCATGACTAGCACAATAATCTAGGTCGATATGGTCAGTACCGATTGTGGCTGTCCCTATAAATTGACATTTGCTACCGCCTAACAGCCTAGCATCGCACTTGTTGCGTGTACGCACTAATAAAGCATCAGCATCTTTCACCACATCAGATGTAATATTTTGATATGGCAGATACAAAACTTCGGCATGATTCTCCAGCACGCCCTGCATATATGGAATATTCTTTTCTACAATAATTTTCATAGGTTGCATTATTATATTATACGCCACACATAAGTTCCCACGCATACACACACAAACAACATATACAATATATATCGTCTTAAAAACCTATTTATAGTAAATGTGTGGGCAATCTGTATAGATAGACAACAATTCAGCATGGGAAGATACACCAGCACATTGTTATAGTCAATCCCCATCACTAAAATAGTGGAGAGAGTAAGAACGCTCACAAAACCATTATATGCCCTTATTTGAGTCTTATAATTGAACGTTTGCACGGCATTAGAAGCAAGCAGCACCAGCGATACGACAGCAGTAACCGACAACGTGACAATAATTATCCTTGATTGTACCTGTTCCAAATTATTCCACACATTCTCCAAACGTAAGGGCATAAGGCGATCAATTCCCACAAAGCCTGTGCCTAGAACTATCCAAAAGGGGGTAACGACACCTAAAAGCATTGCCACAAAAGACTTCAACGACATGCACCGCATCTGCAAGAATCCTACGAGAAACACAGGAATAAGATACATAAACGCATATTGAAACATGCAACAAGCCGACAATATCGCAAATGCTATATACACCTTGCGTTGCGGATAGCGGTCTTGGTAAGAACCGAAAAGTATAAAACTCACAGCCAAAGCCACTAAGCACAACACACTACCATCGAAAAGCCTTGTCGTGAGAGATGGAGTCGCCAACTCCAAAAGCAAAAACGAGGATGCAAATATCAACGTGACATCCCGAATGAACGAATAAGTTTTATTTAAGAATATCATAAGCACGCATATCCCTATCAAACACACTAAGTTGAACGTGACCGACAACGTAGGCGACATCTCCAGAACCGATGCAGATGGAAAACACACGCCATTGGCAATTCCTTGCACAGGAACTCTGCCGCTAAATGCGGCAATCCATGCCGAAACCACCAATAAAACAATCGTCAGTGCTAAAAACTGACGACCATTCAAAAACTTATTTATATCATTCTCTCTCATTATGCCATAACAAAAGACTCGAAAAACTCTTGATATAGATTATTTCAAATCGGCACCAATGTCACGACGATAATACATACCATCAAATTTCACCTTAGCTATGCTTGCAAACGAACGAGCAAGAGCCTCATCTTTTGTTTCGCCGTAAGATGTTACGGCTATCACTCTACCGCCGTTTGTCACGTAAGTATCGCCCTCTTTCTTTGTTCCCGCATGGAACAGAATGCTATCGGCAACATCCTCAAGCCCGCTTATCACTTTTCCCTTCTCGTAAGAACCTGGATAACCGCCACTCACCATCATCACCGTTACGGCATAACGAGAATCAATCTCCATACCGCAATCGGCAAGAGTACCATCGGCAACAGCTTGGAACAATTCCACTAAATCGCTTTTTAAACGAGGCATCACAACTTCAGTTTCTGGGTCACCCATACGCACGTTATACTCAATAACCATAGGCTCGCCTTTCACATTGATAAGTCCCAAGAAAATGAAGCCCTTATATGTAATTTTCTCCAATTTCAGCCCATTAACAGTAGGCTCGATTATTCGGGTACGAACTTTCTCCATAAACACTTCATCGGCAAAACACACTGGAGATACAGCTCCCATACCGCCCGTATTCAGCCCCGTATCACCCTCGCCTATACGCTTGTAATCCTTAGCTACTGGCAACACCTTATAACTTTCACCGTCAGTAAGCACGAAGACCGAGCATTCTATGCCCGATAAGAATTCTTCTATAACCACAGTAGCCGAAGATGCACCAAACATGCCGTTAAGCATCTCGCCAAGCTCTTTCTTTGCCTCTTCAATTGTATGTAGGATTAAGACACCCTTGCCTGCAGCCAAACCATCGGCTTTCAACACGTATGGAGCCTCCAAACTTTCCAAAAAACGGAATCCATCTTCTATGGTGTCTTTCGTCACGCTTAAATGGCGAGCCGTAGGAATATTATGACGATTCATAAATTCTTTTGCAAAATCCTTGCTTCCTTCCAACTGCGCGCCCTCTTTTGACGGACCGATAACTGGTACTCCCGCTATTTCGCTATCATTCTTAAAATAGTCGTAAATACCAGCCACTAGCGGGTCTTCATTGCCCACAACCACCATATCCACTGCATTGGATAGCACAAATTTCTTTATGGCATCGAAATCTAGCGGAGAAAGAGCTACGTTTTCACCAAAGGCATGTGTGCCTCCATTTCCTGGAGCAATATATAATTTGCCCAATCTTTCACTTTGTCTTAGCTTCCATGCCAACGTGGCTTCACGACCACCCGACCCAAGCAATAATATATTTATAGTTTTCATCTTATTTCATTTTTAATTTAAACTCAAGAATGTATTACTCCTCTAAATCTTTGCGTTTCCAGCTATTGCGGCGACCTCGCAAGATAGGACGCTCTGCATCCTTCGACAATGTCGGTTCACGGAAACGAACCACTTTTTTAGAAAATTCCTCGCTATGATCTTTCTCGTCAGTCGACTTACGACGTCTATCACGTTCAGCATCGTCACGTTTCCGTTCATGATATGGTTTGCGGTAGCGTTCCTCCAACGCATTCTTTGGAGCTTCGCCCTCTTCACGACGGTTACGGCGACGGTCAAACTGACGTTCCTCTCCACGTTTAGCAAATCCGCCTCTTACGAATTTTCTCTCCTTATCGCCGCCATACTGACGCTTTTCGCCTTTATCTTCTTCATTCTCTTTGAACAATGAGCGACGACCGCCACGTTCAAAACGTCTTTCCTTTCCGGCGAATTTATCTTTATCTCTATCCTTAAAATCACGACGTAAAGGACGACCCACATTGCTGCGAGATGAAACTCTCACTTCTCCGTCATGCACTTCTTCTTCCTCAACACCTAAAGTAGGCTCGAAGCGAGAACGCAAGAACTTAGCCTTTCGCTCACCCTTGAAATCCTCGTTTTTAACGGAATGTCCTTCCTTACGGAAATCGTTATAGCTTCCCTCAAAAATTACATATTGTCGCAATTCGCACTCTAAAGAGCCATTCAAAATAGGGAATTTCACCGACGGCTTCAATCCAATCTTGTCGAACAACTCGTTGTTCTCGCTGATAACCCAAGCGTTGAAACCTTTGAAAACATTTTTCAGCTTGTTTCCTATAGTGTTGTAAAGCCCTTCCATATCCTCAACGCCGATACGCTCGCCATAAGGAGGATTTGTTATAAATATGCCTCCGCCCTCAGGAATACTTTCATATTCTTGCAACGGTTTCACTTGCACGTCTATATATTTGCCCACTCTTGCACTTTTAACGTTACGCAACGCTATTCCTACAGCCTTAGGCGAAATATCAGAACCATATATCTTGTAATCAAATTCACGCTCTCCGCTGTCATCGTTGTAGATAGACTCAAACAACTCCACGTCAAAATCGTCCCAACGTTCAAACGCAAAGCTGTTACGGTAAACGCCAGGATTGATATTAGCCGCTATCAAGGCTGCCTCAATCAAGAAAGTTCCGCTACCGCACATTGGATCGTAAAAGTTGCTGTTTCCGTCCCAACCGCTCAATTTTATTATACCTGCGGCTAACACTTCGTTGATAGGAGCTTCCGTTTGCCCCACTCGATAACCACGTTTGTGAAGTGATTCGCCCGAACTGTCAAGCGACAACGTGACCTCGTTGCCCGAGATATGCACATCAAGATAAATATCTGGGTTATTGATGCGTATTGAAGGACGTTCACCGTATTTATCGCTAAAATAGTCGGCAATAGCATCTTTTACACGATAAGTGACGAATTTTGAATGTCTGAACTCATCGCTATACACGGTAGAATCAATGGAAAAGGTGCTTTTAACCGATAGAATCTTATCCCATTCAAATTTCCTAGCCTCTTCATAAAGTTCGTCAACATTTTCGGCATTGAACTTGTATATAGGCTTTAATATTCTTAAAGCCGTGCGGCAACAGAAGTTCGCACGATACATTGCAGCCTTATCACCTTTGAAAGCAACTACTCGGCGACCAACTTCCACATCTTCTGCACCTAGAGTCTTCAATTCGTCGGCAAGCACATTCTCCAACCCTTGGAAAGTCTTTGCCACCATTTCAAACTTATCACTCATCTCTTTTCAATCTTAGTATGTTTGTTTGCTTTTTGCTTGTATTAACCTTTCGCCTGGAGCCACATCTGAGGTGACCCATATATTACCGCCCACCACGGCATTATCTCCTATAGTCACACGCCCTAGAATCGTAGCGTTGGAATATACCACCACATTGTCACCTATAATCGGATGACGAGGTATTCCCTTAATTAAATTATCGTTCTCGTCGGTCGGGAAACTGCGGGCTCCCAGTGTAACACCTTGATATAGCTTCACATTTTCGCCTATTATAGCTGTTTCGCCTATCACCACACCCGTACCGTGATCTATCGCAAAACGCTCCCCTATCGTAGCACCAGGATGTATATCAATTCCCGTTTCGGAATGAGCTTTCTCAGTTATCATCCTAGGAATAACAGGCACTCCTGCAGTCAACAATTCATGTGCTATGCGATAGTTGATTATAGCCTTGATACACGGATAGCAATAAATCACTTCCTCGGTAGAAGTAGCCGCAGGGTCGCCACGATATATAGCATTGACATCGGTGTGAAGCACTCTACGCAATTCTGGAAGGCTGGCGATAAACTCTATCGCTATGCAACTGGCGTTAGCCTTTATCTTGCATAGTTCACCTTCACTCACGCAAGTTTTGCCCACAAGAAAGCCTGCTGTTATTTGGTTTTCCAGCACAAGCTTCAACCGCTCGCACTGCAATCCTATTGTATATTCAAGATTATATCCGTTGACATCGGCACCGCCGAAAAATCCAGGAAACAACAACGAGCGACACAGCCCTATCAATTCTTCAATAAGAGTTTCCGAAGGCAGAGGCTCACATCCCATACGCATGTGACACATTCGCTGCAAGCCCTCCTTGCAGGCAAGCGACTTTACAGCCTCTTTCAATCGTCCTTCATCTTGATAAGTTGTCATGCCCATTTCCTTTAAGAACACTCGATTCTATCGAGCCCTAAAATTGGTACACACGCTGCCTCTAAAGCACCAATACCCAATTCCACAACAAAAATACAACAATTATTCCAAATATCACATTAGTAGCTGTTTTTTCTCAAAAAATACCAATTCTCACCATCACAAAAACAGTCCTAGTTAAAAAATGTTACATGATTTCATTTTATATCATTTTTATTTACGTTTATCTACAAGATGCTGTACATTTATACTAATTTTATTTCAATCAATTTCTTTATTAGAAATTTATTACCTATTGAGAACAAAATATATAATATAAACAGCTTAATAATTTACTAATAACCTTTAAAAACTAACAGAAAAATGAGAATGATTTTACTCTCAGTCGCATTACTAGTCAGTTCTGCGATGTCTGCTCAACTTCTGAATGTTGGAACACCACAAAAGGTGAATCTTCCGACAGGAGTATCAGCAGTGCAATCAGCGATGAGCCATGATGGTTCGTTTGCCGTTATCAACGGTTCTTATGGTCTTGTAAAGGTCGATTTAGCCAGTGGCAAGACAGTGCAAATTGCACAAAGCGCATCTATGCAAAGTGTTGAAATCAGCGAAGACGGCTCTACCGTAGTATTCCGTCAACCTTCTTACAAGGGAAAACTTCGCTACACCGCTCTTAAGAGTGTGAATCTCAACAACGGTGCTACTACTACCATCGTTCCACCATCACGCAATCTGCAAGGATTCAATGTTGTAGGTAATCGCATCAATGCCGTGAACAGGGGTAAAGCCACAACTAAGGCATTGAATACAGCAGCCGTTTCAGCCACAGCCCCAGTTGCATCTATCAATTATGGAGCATTGAATGTAACAATAAACGGAGTAACAAAGAACATATCTCCACAAGGAACAACAGGAGAAAGCTATTTGTGGCCTTCAATCTCACCAGATGGCAAAAAGGTGCTTTACTATCACGTAGGTACTGGAACTTGGGTGTGCAATCTCGATGGTTCAAACCCTGTGAAAGTTGCCGACATCCGTGCCGCTCAATGGTATAATAATGATATTATTGTAGGCATGTACGACATCGACAACGGCAATATGGTCACTGCATCAAAACTGGTAGCAGCAAAGATTGACGGCAGCATTCGCCAAGACTTGACACAAGTGTCTTCAATGGCAATGTACCCAGCAGTCGCAGGCAACGGCTCTAAAATATCATTCAGCACACCTGAAGGCGAGTTGTTCATCATTAATGTTAATAAATAACGAGAGGAGGAACTATGAAACTAAGAAACTTATTAGCTACAGCCTCTATGGCTTTATTCATAGGAGCTAGCTCTATGGCACAGAGTGTCGAAGATATTCGTATATACATAAACCCAGGGCACGGTTCTTGGTCGGCTAATTGCCGTCCTATGGGAACAGTGAAACACGGTCCTAACAACGCTTATACTGACATAAATAACGACACCACAAACTTCTTCGAGTCAAACACCAACTTATATAAGGGTTTCGGTATGTTGGAAAAACTCATCGAGTACGGTATTCCTTTCGATAGAACAAAAAATCAAACAAACAACCCACATCGCACTGGAGCGGCTCTAGATTTGACCCAACAAATTGTGATGTCACGTGTCAAGACAGGCGGCAGTCCTGCCTACAGCGATTACACAAGTAATACCGAGAATCCTGACAACGATTACTACGATCGTCCTTTATCAACTATCGCAGCCGAAGTAGAAGCAAACAATTTCGACATGTTTGTTTCAATTCACTCAAATGCTGCCTCTGGCATTGAAACCAACTATTTGTATTTCGCTTGGGATAATAAATACATCAATTCCGATGGTACTCCTAAAAACGATACAGGAGCTTCTATTCGCGACCTTAGCATAGAAATGGCTGAAAAGGGTTGGAACCAACGCATTCTCGACCGACACCAACAATGGACACACTACGATTGCCTTGTGGGTGAGGGTTCTGTAAAAATAGGCCAACAAAATCTTGGTGTATTGAACCACTCCGTACCAGGCTATCTTGTAGAAGGCTATTTCCACACCTACCAACCAGCTCGCCACCGAGCTATGAACTGGGATGTTGACCGTCTTGAAGGAGTAGACTATGCACGTGGTGTTGCCGACTATTTTGGTTGGACAAAAGAAGCTAACGGCGACATTTACGGCGTGGTTCGTGACCTTCACGAGAAATTCAATCATGAATTCTATAACGGACGTGTCGGAACTCCTGACGTATACAAACCTCTAAACAACGTAAAAGCAATTTTGAAAAAGGATGGTGTAGAAGTTGCTACTTACACTACCGATGACGAATATAACGGTGCTTTCATATTCCGCAGCGTAGCTCCTGGTGATTACACCGTGGAGTTCGAACATGCTGATTACAAGCCAATCGACCCTATCACTGTTACAGTAAAAGCTGCTACTACATCTTACCCTACTGCTTATCTTGAGAATGTAGCATACATTCCTCCTAAGAACGTTTACGTGAACTATCCTGACTCTCTAGCAGGAAAGGATTACACCTTGGCTGATGCCTACAACGTGGAAGGTGCTGAAATCAGCCTACTCTCTGAGCAATTGGCTGGCAAGACAGTTCGCCGCCAAATCATACGCGACAACAAATTGTATGTTCTGGCTCTTGACTCAGTCAACGAACCTTACATTTATCTTGCCGACCTTGTTGCCAACACCGTAATAGAGCTAGACAAAGCTGCTGTAGTAATGGGTGGAAATGGACGCTTGAAAATCTCTGACATCGCACTCACTGCCGACCATGTGCTTATTGCAAGCGGATTATCAAAGAACCAATATGACGATTCTTACGTAGACGAAAACGAATCTCGTGGTTCTGTGAACTTCTACAAATGGACTGTGAACGAAAAGACTGGTCTTCCTGAAACGTGCGAAATATTGTTCACTTCTGATTATGCTTGTAATTTCTTCCGTGGACTACTTGGTAACACAATATCATATTCAGGCACATTAGAAGATGGTATACTCACCGCCACTTGTCCTCATGGTACTCATACCGAGAACATAGCTATGCGATTGGCTCAATTCGCTATCGTTGACGGTCAACTTGCTGGAACTTCTAGAATTGACTGCTGGGTCACTCTTGAAAACGAAATCTATTTCTATCCTGATGCCTTGAGTAGCAAGGACGAATACGAATTAAAGATTTCTCCTGTAAATGAAGCTAATTTCATCTTCGACGGTGATAAGGTTTCTCCTTTTGAATGGACTGTATCAGAAACTTCTGAAGGTTTATTCGTTGCACGCAACGAGCTAATCGCCGCTAAAGCGAATGGTGCAAACTTCTTCAAGTACAACGGAAAGATTGTAATGGTTTCTCCAGCAGTAAACGAAGAAGGTAAAGTAACAGGTATCGTGGCATTCGATGTAACCAACGGTCTTGACAAAGCTACTGAAATTAAGGTGAACGGAGCAGCTATTGAGCCTATGGAATATACTCATGTTTCGGCTTATGGAGAATTAGCGCTTGAACTAGACGAGAGCGATCGTGATAATATTAAGACGATAGGAGCTGAAATCGAGTTCTTCCTAGCTGTAGACGGGACCGTACACAAATACACTACCGCAGGCGTAAAACAACCAGCTGTGCCTAATGCTTACGCTTATGCTTTAACCGTTAATCACCCTGACGACGGAAGCAACAATGCTCATTTGGGCTTCAATTTGACTGGTTCATCAAGTAGCGTAGACATCATTCTTACTCCTGTCAATGGAGGCGAGAATATTGTTTACAATCTTGGTTCTCTTGGCGAAGGCGGACATAATCACACTATCGACATGGCAACAGTTGCCAAAGGCGATTACACTTGGAGTATTTCAGTCGCCAACAGGACCAATATCGGTAGCGACATCGTGTTCAGCGACAATGCTTGGGGCGCATGCGACAGCATTGCTGTAAATGGCGGTATTGCTATCGACAACAACCCTGAAAGCGTCAATTTCGGTAACATCTACGTTAGCACCGACAGCTTGGGTATATATGTATATGATGCCGATGGAGTTGCTAAGAGCGAAACTGGCTATTGGGCTAAGGGCGGACGCAACTTGAACCGTGGTGCTGTTTCTAACGGTAAATTCTACGTAGCCGACAACAGTTCCTCTAACGGTGGCGTATGGATGCTGAATCCTGCTAATCCTACAACCGAACACCGTGTGTCATCGGGCAATGCCGTTTGTGCAGTTGATTTCGTTGGCGAAGGCGAAGAACGTGACATGTATGCAGTCGGAGCTTATGAAGGTGCTTCAGGCTATCAATTGCTTAAATATGAGAATATCGGCACTGCCGACACTTGGAGTGGAGCTCCTGTTTGGGTAGTTGAAGCTGATGCTAAGATGTTTGGTTCATCTCACCATTCATTAATAGCTTTAGAAAGCGGCCTTTTGATTTCTCAATATCGTGAAGGTAGCTCTAATTACGCTCCTGGATTCTTCTTCATCGACAATGCCGGAACAGTCTACAACTATGCTACCGACCTTTCAAGCACACTACCTGGCTGTAAGAAGAGCGGTATGGCACTTTCAAAAGACGGTGCATTGTTTGCTATCATAGGTTTGAACAATACTATCCAAGTTTATGATGTGGTATGGACTGACGGAATCCCTGCGTTCACTCACAAGACAGCTATTCCTACCAACAACGGTTTCGTATGGCAGATGGCGTTTGACTATGCAAACAACTTGCATTGCTTCAACGACAAGGCTGGATACTGCGTTCACGCTGTTCCTTGCGACGCAAACACAGTAGTGACTCCTGCAAAAGCTGATTACACAATCACTGGTTTAGGAGCATCAGCTATTGATGTTATCGAAGCTGAAGAAACTGACGCACCTGTTGAATACTACAACTTGCAAGGTATGAAGGTTGCTAATCCTGAAAAGGGTATCTTCATTAAGAAACAGGGCAACAAGGTAACAAAAGTGATGAGATAACAACACGTGTTATAGTTAAATGAAGTGTCCCCTAAAGTTCATCAAAACTTTAGGGGACATCTCTTTTTCATTTATACAATTTCATCAGCACCTCTAAGACGCTGCTTTTGCTATTTGTTTCGGCCTAGCACGGCTTTCACATGCGAAACTATGAGCGACGGAGCTATTCCGCTCAAGCAGAAGAAATCTTTAAATCGACAAGGCTTGTTCCCAAATACCGAACACGGACGGCACAACATATTCAATTGCACCGCATCACGCGGATCTTGATGCCAACCCATAAATCCGCAATATGGATGTGTTGCACCCCACACCGACACTACAGGCAGACACACCAGCGATGCCAGATGCATATTTGCCGAGTCCATCGACACCATCACGTCGCAATGGCTCAATAGCGATAATTCGGTAGGGAATCCGTAGCGTTTCACAGCCAGAGAAGTCACATTGCCATGCTCTTCATCCCACTGTGCCAACACTCTTTTTTCTTCTTCTCCACCACCGAACAAGAATACTTTCACACCATCCCACGAAGCCACCTCGTCAAGCACTTTCTTCATGAGATGTATAGGATATATTTTTCCTGGGTGTTTGGCAAATGGAGCTATCGCAACCCAACGTTCACCGTCTTTCTTAGGCTCTGTTATCTCGCTGAACACTGTTGGGCTTGGTTTCTCGCCTCCAAAAAGCGACTTGAACGTTTCATCAAATACGAATCCTGCACGATAGAACACCTCTCGATAGCGTTCACGTGACGAAATAAGCGGAAACATCCTCTTGTTGAATCGGCGAGTCAATGCCCACTTTCCACGTCGCCCTTTATCGATGCGTTTCACCGGCACACCATTTAGGGTAAAAAATAATCCCAGCAACCACGTGCGCAGCACATCGTGAAGGTCGATGAAAACATCTATATGATATTGCTCCATCAAGTCTTTATAGAGGCGGTGAATACCTTTCACCCCATGATATTTCACCTTCACATCCACACCAACCACTTCCAGATTGGCAGGCTTGTTGACGAATAGCGTAGAAGCAACAGGTTGCGTTATCATCACGAAATGCGTGTTAGGATGCGCATCGCACACCGAGTACACTACCGGCACTGTCATAGCCACGTCACCCAATGCGGTGAAACGGGCTATAAGCACATTGCGATAACGGCTGTCGCTCACTAATATGTCTTTCTCACTTTTTACCACCGCCGTAAAGCACAGGGTTAGTATCGGCATCGTTGTACATCTTCATCTGAAGGTAGACCTTCATGTACTTACGTCCAGCCTCAATATCGGCCAAAAGTTGGTCGATAGCTGTCGACAAGTCCACACGTTGCTCTAGAAGCACGTTAAGTTTAGCTTGGCACTTGGCAATGTGTGCTGGAGCAGCATCCTTACGCTCCACCTCTTGCTGCATGTGATATATCTTCAACGCTAGAATAGAAAGGCGGTCTACAGCCCATGCAGGGCTTTCTGTATTGATTGTAGCACCTTCTTGAACCTTCACGTCTTTATATTTGTCACGGAAATAAGCATCAATCTTCTCCACTAGGTCAGTGCGGTCTTGATTGCTCTTGTCGATGCGGCGTTTCAGTGCCAATGCTGCCACCGGATCGATTTCTGGATCACGTATTATGTCTTCCATGTGCCATTGAGCGGCATCTATCCAGTTTTTTGCGAAAAGCGAAGCCTCGATAGAGCCTTCATCGTATGGGTTAGCCACTACGGCATCAATATCATCGGTTTCATGATATTTCACCGTCGTATTCCAAAATATCTCGTTACATTTTTGTGCAAAATCCATAATTTCAATTTTTTTGTTTGCGTAAAGTTACAATATTTTCCTAATTTTAAAACTATAGGTATCATATTTTGAGCTATTTCCTGCCGAAATCGGCTGGAATTTCGCCCCATACCTCAGTTTTCCACTTCATTACACGCGTCGAGTAGGTGTTTTCTTGAAGCCATTTTTCGGCACGCCGCACTATCTCAAACAGTTTTGCGTTCTCGGCACATTCCGCTATCTTGCTTTTGCATTTCCTGTCACGCACCCATGCCAGAGCCGTGATGCTGTCGCTATAGATAGCCTTCTTGCTGCCGCTCTTTTTCAGCATGGCAAGACCGTGAACTAAGGCAAGAAACTCGCCTATGTTATTGCTCGCCTTCGGGAACGGTCCTTTATGGAATATGCGTTCACCCGTTTTCACGTCAACGCCTTGATATTCCATTATGCCTGGATTACCGCTACACGCAGCATCCACAGCTATGCTGTCGGTAATAATCTCGGGTATCGCCTCATAATTCACATGCGACACCTTCGCATTTGCAATGGCACGCAATAGCCCCATCTCATCGGCAGGGTTTCCACGATAAGCCCTGATTGCCTCCTCTTTGGTGTTGTAGCTCTTGTATTTTGCGTTAGGATAGTTTGCTACACGCAGCTTGCACTCCTCCCACGATTCGCATATTCCGGGGATTGTGCCTTCCCACACCACGTACCATTTATAATTTTTTGCCATAAAACAGTTTGCTTACAGGCGGTAAAGTTACAATTTTTTCCTTACTTTTGCGACATCACTATTACTATACCCCGATGAAACCTATTTTTCTCATAGGATATATGGGCAGCGGCAAGACCACGCTCGGACGAGCTTTGTCGCTTTTCATGAAGAAAGAGTTTATCGACCTCGACTTGTATATCGAGGCTCGATTCCGCCATAGTGTAAAAGAGATTTTCAGCCAACGAGGCGAAGAAGGTTTCCGAACTATCGAGCGTAACATGCTCCATGAGGCGGGAGAATTTGAAGATGTCATTATCGCTTGCGGAGGTGGAACGCCATGCCATTTCGACAACATGGAGTTCATGAACAGCAAGGGCGTCACCGTCTTGCTCAACGCCTCTCACGAGGCTCTAATGCGAAGGCTTACAATTCCATCGGCTAAAAGCAAAAGACCCATTATAGCCGACAAAACCGACGACGAACTGTCCCAATTCATCACCGACGCTCTGAAACAGCGGGCTGAACACTACAATCAAGCTAAATTGCATTTCGATTCCAGCAGGCTCGAAAGCCACGACCAAATCTCCGAATCTACAAAGGCATTATACGAAGCCATAGTATCGCATTACGACATATAATTTCGATTATATACACTGAGATGGCCACCTCTTGCAGGCAGGTTGCAAGAGATGGCTATCGCCAGCAGCTACGATTATAGCAGTTTCACCCTCATGTGAGCTTTCGGATAACGCAACACTAGGCATGATGCCTCTGTCACCACTAGGGCATCGGTGTTACGCACGCCTGCGCTCTTCAAGTCCAAGGCTTCTGTGCCGAAAGGCAAGTGGCTGTACTTCTGGAGATATTCAGGGTCGATTATCAATCCGTGGTCGTCCATTCCGCAATCGTCAAACACCTCCGACAATAAGATGTACAGACGACCGAACTTAGAACTTATCTCCGAAAAGTCGATACCCCATTTCGTGGTGGTTTCGGTATTATTCACCACACGAGTATAGTCCAGCTTGTTAAGCTCGCCTATCAACTTCGAGCCGCCTATCAAGATTTTGCGTTTTGAGCCGGCATTCCCGGTAAACGCCTTTCGCATCATCTCTATCACGCTGTCCTCCTTTTGGCTTACGTCTAGCTTAAACTCCTTGCCGGCCTGATACCATATACCACCGGTGAGAAGCACCCACTCCTTTTTCTTCGAGTCGTAAATCTTGCGTTTCACGCCGAACAAGAAACTCTTCTCCATGCCCAAACGCATATCGTAGATTGCAGCCTCCTCTTGGTCGCTCATAGTCCAACCCACTTCCTTATTGGCAATCTTCTGCAACGTGCTTTGCTCTATCTGCATCTTGAAGATTTGGCAATAATTCTGAGCCTTCTTCGGCAAAGCCTCAAATTGTGGAGTCTGCACATCCAGTTCAGTAGCCGCGCGCCCCATCCTTATGAGAGCCGTCCCCGACGGGATTGTAGGCACACACCCTTCCACGTCACCTATCTTCTTGCCGTTAACGGCAATCACGTTCAACTTGCCCTCCTCAGTTTTCGACATCACATATAGCACCAGCCCATTCTCGGTTTCGGTCACTCCGTCGTCGGCAAAACCGTTAATATCCGGAACCAGTATCGTATCCGACACGTCAAACACATCATTGTTGGTTGTCGAAATCACAGCCTTCATGGCATTCTCAGTCACCGCCGCCTCGTCAGGCTCAATGTAGTCGTCTTGCATCTCGCACTTCGTTTCCTTCGTGTCCACGTTATAATAGTCCACAACCATACTCCCCGACGATTTAGAGCCTGCACAGCGTGAAAGCTGGTCGATAGGTGTAGCCATAGGGCGTATTTTCACTATCTGCTGGTCTATTTCATTCAATAGCAACCCATTGCCCGACTCGTTCACGGCATCGAGCGTAAGTGGTCCGCCCACCACGTGTTTTCCGCCCTCTATGCCCGTCACCAGAGCCAACGCCATAAGTCCGTCATCACTGCCGCTCCACAGCATATACACTAGCAAGGATACAGCCAAAACCACGCACACGCATCGTGGCGAAACCAGCCACTTGCACACATTCTTCACTACATTTCTTAAATTCATGTTTTTCATAATGCTTTAAAATTTTTATTAATAGTTAGAAGCTCAATCATCCATTCTCCCACACGCTCCGCTTGGCATATATCGGAAACATCACATCAGCAGCGCCGTCAGGCTTCACATCAGCATCCAGCTGCGGCATGCGATGCCCTTTCACCAGCTCAATCTTCTCATTTTTGCCACGCACGTAGCCTTCCTTGTCAGCGTTGGCTATCGCCTCGTCATAAGCCAGCCCCTTGCCTATCAGCTCCAAAGCCACATCCTCAGCACGGTTGCTCATTATCTCGGCAATCCTAGCGCACACCCTCGGAAATCTCCTCAAAATCTCCGTTTCATCGTCGGCATCTTCACGCTCATTGGCGTTCACATCGTCCACTGCCGTTTCATCAAGGTTCTCAAGTACTGCATCAGCCTCGTTCTCCCTCACATCCTGTTCACGGATGCCCATTTCATCGAAAGAATCGGCAACCACTGTGCCGTTCGCATCTCCATTCAAAAGCTCTTCAGTGTTTTCCATAGTTTCATTGTCTTTTTCATTCACACCGCAAAGTTACGTCAGTTCTCCGCCTCATTTTCTCCTTTAAAAGGACATTTCTAGGTTCATCCCATCCCCCTCCGCCCACCATCACATAACTATGAAAGTTGTTTAAATTTTCAACAACTTCTTTGTATCTTTGCATTATGAAATATGAGGTATTGATAATATTGTTAGGGGCGATTCTGCTGGCGGGCTGCGGCAAGCAGGT
>CAZSHA010000040.1:0-21126 GCA_964606575.1 uncultured Muribaculaceae bacterium
GTGATTAGATTCTGCCTATTTTGCTTAATATCGGCAGTATTTGATTGTTGGATAATACCTACCTTTAATGTTTTTCTCATATATTTATAACGTTTTTTGGAAATTGCATGGTCACGCAGTGTAGAGAGCCATGTTGCTTGATTAACGCATTGCAATCTACTCCTTCTATGATTCTGTTTGGGAAAGCCTTGCTTATTATGTCAAGAGCCTTACTGTCGTTCTCAGGTTGATTATACGTTGGAACTAGTACAGCATTGTTTACTATCAGATAATTGGCGTATGTTGCAGGCAATCGCTCGCCGTTTTCGTCATAAATTGCATTCGGGAATGGCAACTTTAGAAGTCTGAATTTATTATCATGAACATCAGTGAAAGTGCTTAATTGCTCCTTCATCTCCTTTAATTCTTGATAATGTTCATCCTCAATATCGTCACACCCGGCATAAATTATGGTGCTGTTTGGTGCTAGGCGTGCCAATGTGTCGATGTGGCTGTCGGTATCATCTCCTGCAAAAGCTCCGTGATCAAGCCATAAAACCTTTGTTACGCCCAGTGTATCGCACAAGTATTTTTCTATTTCTTCTTTGTTCATGTGCTGGTTGCGGGTAGGGGTCAACAGGCATTGCGATGTTACTAGCAATGTTCCCTCTCCGTCGGTTTCAATAGACCCTCCTTCCAATATGAAGTCTTGGCAATTCTCTATCGGAACTTGGAATACGTGCTGTTTATTCATTTCGGTCGTCACCATGTTGTCAAGTTCCCAATTGAATTTACCGCCCCATGCGTTGAACTTGAAGTCGCAAACGATTATGCCGTTGTCGGTTTCCACGCTTATAGCTCCGAAATCACGGCACCAAGTGTCATTAGTGGGACATGCCACCACTTTATAGTTGTATTTATGATTGTTGCCTAGCAAGTTCTTAATATAATCTTCCTTATTAGATATGATTATCAGATTCTCATATTTAAGGATAGCTTTAACTAGGTTCACGTAGCAAGCCTCAACCTCGGGCAACATATAGTTCCAGTCGGTAGCTTCATGAGGCAACGCAATCATTACAGCCGATTGTGGCTCCCATTCGGCAATAAAACGTCTATTTTTATTACTCATCTCCATATTAATTTAATGTGTCCCGCACAACTTTCCATAATGTCACTAGCTGGGACAAAAGAATATTCAAATATAATAGTTTCTTGCGAGGTTACAAGAATATTGTATGTTAAAACTAACTTCAAAATTTTACAAAAAGGAAACTTATGTGTAAAAACAATTGTTAGTATACTAAATTTAAAAATGTAGGTATCATGAAGAAGTTTATTATTACACTATTAGGATTGCTTGGATTGCTTTCAAGTTCGTGCAGCCCGTTTTCATTGGTCAATAGCACGGTATATAACAATTCTGACCTTGCCGACTACAAAACATTCAGAATCGTAGCACCTCCAGAAGGCAAGTTACCTCCGGGAATGGATATGGTCACTTATTACAACATTGCGGCTGCTATTCGGGAACAGATGGTCGATAGGGGATATGTGGAGTCGCCAAATTCTCCTTTGTTGGTAAACATAGCCCTTACGGTGCAAAAAGAGATAGAAACAGCTCCGGCATTACCTCCTGGATATTTTGCTTATAATGGAATGTATCCGTATTATATGTATCCGAGAAACTATTATTGGCAGAGCTATTATGCCAATGCGAAAGTGATTACTGGAATTTATCGTGAAGGCGTATTGACTATGGAACTAGTGGATATGGACAAGAAGTTGGCGCTATATTCATCCTCGGTGTCTACCATTTTGCAACCAGGAGATAGCCAATTCCGTAATTTGAGCGACATAGCTCAGGCAGTCAAGGTGCTGTTCTCCGATTTCCCTGTCAAATTGCTGCCTCAATACGACAACACTAATAAGTGATTAGAGATAATTGGCTGTGCGGTTCTCTTCTATTATGAATTTCACAGCCAATGTTCTATTATTGCCGTATAGTTTTTTATCCGTCTTATGTGGTAAACCTCGAATGTGGCTAGCTAGAACTAGATGCAAAAAAATATTGAAGTAAACTTTATATTTCTTGCTCCTTTTTTGTATCTTTGAAGCAATCTTTGGGCTTTAATGAGTTAAGTCCCAAAGAGAAATATTTTTTTGGAAAAGCGTTTCGCTTTATCTTTCGCAAGGAAATCGCCAATTTTCAAACGTAGAAAGATGAGCGGCAAACGTGCATGCTTGCTGTATCCACCCGCATGCGGGTGTTGATATATCAGTGAGGTGTGGGTGGGCTGTTTATTTCTACGTTGGGCGTTTGGCGATGCCTCTTGCGAGATAGACTGGAAAACGTCCCGCACTTTCTTTTTTTATACATTTTTATTAATAAAAACCGTTTCGACCGGGACTGAGAAACACAAAAAAACTCTATTTAATTATGAAAGAGAATGAAATTTTTGAAAAATGTCAATTTTATGAATTGGCAAACGGAAATGTGTCTATTTGTGCTTACATTGACAAAAATTGGGACAAATCTTTTGTGTTAATTCTTGTTGGTGCTGAAATGTTTTTAATATCAGGAAAAACTTTAAAAAAAACTGTTATTGCAAATATTTTGACTAATGAAATTTTTATAGATGATATTTATGTTAAGAAAATTTCGTCAGTAAATGCAAAAATGGAATTAAAAACAGCTGTTCTTAATCGATTAAGAAAGGATGAAAATGAAAAGTAGATTTTTTAGAATGCTGATGTTGATAGCAGTGCTATTGACCGGCACAAATGTCTTTGCTTACGACTTCGAAGCAAATGGTATTTATTATAATATCACTTCACCATCTAATCTAGAAGTTGAAGTAACATCGCCTAATAAAGCAGATGGATATCATTATCCTTCTTATGCTAGTAGTTATAGCGTTACGTCAATGCAAATTCCTGAAACAGTAAATTATAACAATAGAATATATACGGTAACGGGTATCGGGCACAGTGCATTTTTTAGATGTACGTCATTGACGACTGTGGCAATGCCCAAAAGTATTGTAAGAATTGGTGGATATGCTTTTATGGAATCGGGGATTACTTCAATAGAGATTCCTGAAAAAGTTACCTCTATTGGAGGAGCTGCATTTTATGATTGTGATAATCTCGATGCGATAATAATTCCTAATAGTGTTACAAGCATAGAAATTGATGCATTTTATGATTGCGACGGCTTGAAGTCTGTCGTAATAGGAAAAGGTGTGACGAGTATTGGATACGATGCGTTTAGATATTGCTCAAGTTTAATGGAAGTATTCTTCCTTCCAATATCAAAACCAACTATTGATGGCTCAGCGTTCTATAATTGCCATTCTGCATTAGAACGATATGTGCCTAATGCAGAGGCGTATGGATTTGGAACGGAATACATTTCATTTGGTGCAAATTCGTTCCAATATAGTGGAAATGCACCTACGGTAGACTGGAACAATAACCTGAAAGCATATACAGCTGCACTGAATGTGGATGATGTAACGTTGGATAAAAATGCTGGTACGCATACAGCCACATTCACCGCCACTTACTCTAATGGAATAGATATTCAGGTAGAGATTCCGTATACTTACGAAATCACAAAATCCCCGTTGACATTAACAGTGAACAACTGCTCTCGTGAATATGGATTGGATAATCCTGCTTTCACATGCGAAGCTGTTGGTTTCGTTGAAGGGGAGAGTCTAGCTACATTGTCATCCCAACCTGCATATACTTGTGAGGCTACAAAGAAAAGCAATGTGGGCGATTATCGTGTTCTTGCTACTCTTGAAGCTCCAAATTATGAAGTTACCTATAACTATGGAACTCTTTCGATTGTGAAAGCGCCTGTTTCACTCACTGTGAAAAGTGCATCAAAAGTATATGGTAATGCAAATCCGAGGTTTGAATTCCTTTTCTCAGAATTACGCAATGGTGAAACATCGCCAGTTTGGACTACAACTCCAACTACTCAAACTGTTGCTACCATTGAATCACCATGTGGAACTTACCCAGTAACCGCTAGCGGTGGTGTCGCAACAAACTATGAGATTGCACAGTATATTCCAGGTGAGCTAACTGTAACAAAAAGAGATCTTGAAATAAAAGTGAATGATTGTACTAGAATGTATGGTGATGCTAATCCTGAATTTACGTTTTCTTATACTGGATTTGTAAATAATGATACTGAAGCATCATTGTCTAGCTTACCTGAGGCGACGACAACCGCAAATAATACATCGGGAGTTGGAAAATATGAAATAATTGCCAATGGAGCAGATGCGGTGAATTATTCAATTTCTTTGATTCCTGGATTTTTAACTGTAAAAGCAGCCGAAGCGACATTAACACCAAAAGATGCAAGTAGGGCTTATGGTGATGAAAATCCAGTGTTTGAATTTGTTGTTACAGGCTTGAAGAATAATGAAACTGCTGAAAATATATTGCTTGCAACTCCAAAATTAACTACACTTGCAACTGTAACAAGTCAAGTCGGTACGTATGCGATTAGTGCGAGCGGTGGAAGTGCCAATAACTATACATTTAAATATGGTACAGGAAATCTAACAGTAACGAAAGCTCCGCTAACGGCAACTCCTGATAATATTACTAGAAAATATGGTGACTCCAATCCTGTATTTACTGCAAGTTATGTGGGGTTGAAAAATAATGAATCGTCATCGCAGATTTTTATTCAAAAACCAACAATAACATCTACAGCAACCAAGTCTAGTGGTGTGGGAACATATCCAATTGCTATAAGTGGGGGTGTCGCAACGAACTATGATATTACGCACTATAATACAGGTGAACTAACCGTAACAAAACGTGACTTGAAAGTTGTGGCAAATGACTGCTCTAAGGTGTATGGTGAAAACAATCCTGAGTTCACATTGTCTTATTCAGGCTTTGCTAATTCCGACAATAAAAACTCTTTGAAAAAGCAACCGCAGACAACTTGTGGAGCTACAAAGGAGTCTAATGCAGGAACTTATTCTATAGTTGTGAGTGGAGGTGAAGCCGATAATTATTCATTTGTTTATGTAAACGGTACACTTACCATTAAACCTATAACTATAGGATTTAAAGAAGTATATAATACTGTGAAATATAATGAAATGGATAAGAGTGTGTCCGATGTGTGGTTTGAATACGTTCCTGAAATTAGCGGAGAATGGAGTAAGGACGATTTCAACATATCAGTGTATGCCCTAGATGCGGCTGGAAGCTATAACCAGCATGAATTTACTATATCAGGCGGTAATTACGCAGGGAAATATATCAATTATTCAGGACCTACATACGTTGGTAAATATGTTATAGACCTTGTTTCTAAGGGGACTAATCCTAATGTGACGGCAGAACCATCACGAGCATATTTGACCGTGACAAAGGCTTCTAACAATTTTGAATGGGAAGATTCTGATATCTCTGTAGAAATAGGTAAGACTGTGGATTTAGGTATATCTTACGAGGCTGATATATATTGTCAATTTAGTGCTAGTTATGACAAGACGTTGATAAAACTTGATGGTAAATCAACAAACACAAATGATCCAAAGTGGAGCATTACAGGTCTTAAAGAGGGTACTACAACATTAACATTTGGTATCATAAACAATAAGAATGAATGGGGAAACTACAACTTCAGCAATCCGTCATCAATTTCAAAAACTATAACGGTATTGCCTAGCTCTGGAATACAAAATGTCAATACAACAGACATTAGAGTTCTTGCAAGCAACGGAAATATTATTGTTGAAGGTACGGATGATAAGTTGATACAAGTGTATGATATAAATGGTTCATTGCTTTATAAGGGCTATGAAACTATCATCAATATGGAAAATAAAGGTGTATATATCGTGATTGTCAATAGTAAGTCATTCAAGATCATGTTATAAATAGTGGTGTAATTGCCAAAATAGAAATAGGGCTGTATCAGAATTTTTCAATTTGGTACAGCCCATTTTCTATCGTTTTGTCAATCGCAACTCCGATGTTACAACAAATTGTAGCGGTTCAAGTTGGCAAGAGTGCTATTGTATTCAAATTCCAAATCCAATAAAGTTTGTTGGGCTTCAAGGAAATATCTAAGCTCTAATAAATAGTTAAGCAGGGTGATTTGCCCTCCGTCCAACGCCTTTTTAAGCATCTCTTTGTTGCTTGAGTCGCTTAATACATTGTTGTAGGCATGTATCTGTGATTTTAAGTTTACGGCTTGTGAGTAGTCGGCATGCAATTTAGCGCTTTTGTCGGTGCTGATATTCATTTGATTATATTCAGCGGCAATAAGTTCGGTTTTGGCAACATTAACTTTGTTCTTGTTAGAAAACAAAGGCAAAGACATGCCTAGAGTAAGACCGTTGAACTTGTCTCCAAGTTCGTTGGCATATTTATAACCGATAGCAAATTTAGGAAACCATCCCATTTTAGCCATAGTGACATTGCTTTTAGATGATTCAATCAGTGTGCTGTTAAGCATATTCTCTGGATCTGCCGCAAGTTGGCTTTCGTAGGTTTCGATGCTCTCTAAACTTTGTTCAGGATAAGAGTTTATAGATTCTATCCCCGCAATAGGCTGATTCCCGTTAAGTGCCGTAAGTTCCTCAATGAGCATAGCTCTTTCGGTCTTAGTGCGGTCAAGCGTTTGCTTGACGTTAAGCAACTCTATTTTCAGCTTGTTTATATCAAGTATTGATATCTCGCCATGTTTAAACCCTTTGTCGTATTCAGCCGATAGTTGTGCTATGTTGTTGTACACTTCAGTCTGTGCTTGGATTTTTCTATTTGAGTTGATGATTTTCAAGCACACTTGTTTTGCGTTTAACAAGATGTTCAACCTTTGGGCAGAATACTCATGACCAGCGGCATTAATTAGAGATTTGTTTGATTTAGCCCTCTCTAAGTACATGCCAGGCCAGTCAAATCCTTGGGAAATGCCGAATCCGTGTTTGTTGCCATCCACGTTGTCGCCTTTTTGATACTCAAATTCAAGCTGAGTATCCTCTAGATTGTTGGATGTTTTTATTTCGGCAATCTGACTTTTTTGAGAAGCCTCTAACTTCTTTAATTCTATATTGTTATTGGCAATGCTTCCAAGCACATCGTCTAACGTAGCGGCGTTAATGCTTGTAAGACCAGCCGATAGCAATAAAGAAAATAGACATATTCTTATATTCATGACAATTCTAGTTTAGTTGTTCTTTTTTATGTGTCAAATAATAGATGATAGGAACGATGAAAACGTTCAGGATGGTAGAAGTGATAAGACCTCCTAAAATTACGATTGCCATAGGGCTTTGAATCTCGTTTCCTGGCTCTGAACTCTTTATAGCTATAGGTATAAGGGCTAGGGCAGAAGTCAAGGCAGTCATAATTATAGGTAATAGCCTGTCTACGCTACCTTTGATTATACGGTCGAATAGACCGACGCCTTCTTCTTGCAAGTGGTTATACCTTGACATGAGCAACATACCGTTACGTGTAGTGATACCCAATAATGATATGAATCCGATAATAGCTGGAATATTAAGCTCGTTAGAGCCACATTTCAATATCATAACACCGCCAATCATCGCTAACGGCATGTTGATAAGCACTATCAACGATTGTGTCATATTTCTGAACTCTTGATATAACAACATGATGATGATGACCAGCGCTACAAGCGACATTATAGCTAGAGTTCTTGATGCGTTAGCCTCATTCTCAAATTGCCCGCCATAAATGATATAATAACCGTCGGGCAATGTGATGTTATCGTTGATTTTGTCTTGAATCTCATTTACCGCACCACGCAAGTCACGTTCGGAAACATTGCAAGAGATTAATATCCTTCGGCTCACGTTTTCACGGCTTATTGTGTTAGGCCCATCAGAAGACTTGACTTCGGCAACGTAGGAAAAAGGAATCTTACCCACATTGCTGTCAATCATGAGATTCTTAATCTTTTCCATTGAGTTGCGGTCGTTGTCATCAAGACGTAATGTGATGTCGTAAGGCAATCCGTCCTCGTATACTTGAGAAACCACTACGCCAGCCAAAGTGATATTTATGAAATCGCTAAACTGAGCAATGGTGATACCATACTTTGCAAGCAAGTCACGTTTTGGCTTGATTTGCAGTTGTGGTCTTGATACTTGTTGCTCGATGTTAGCATCAACGATGCCGGGAACAGTCGTGATTAAGTTCTTTATCTCACTACCAGTTTTATACAATTTGTTCAAGTCGGGTCCGAAAAGTTTGATTGCTATTTGTGCCTTAGAGCCAGATAGCATAGCATCGATGCGGTGAGATATAGGCTGACCGATTTCGATGTTAGCCCCTGGTATTATAGCCAACTTTTCACGTAGTTCTTTTAGAACTTCACTTTTAGAGCGTTCGCTCAGCTCGTATGGAGCTTCAATCTCTGATACGTTTACACCGAACGAGTGCTCAGCCAGTTCGGCACGACCTGTTTTTCGTGAAACGCATTTCACTTCAGGTATGCTTAATATGATATTCTCGGCTTCTCGTCCTATCTTATCTGATTCTTCGAGTGAAACGCCTGGCATAAGGCTTACATTGATAGTGAAAGATCCTTCATTGAATGACGGTAAGAAACTTCTACCTAGTGTGAAGAATAATGCCAGTGTGATAGCAAAAAGTATACCTGTAGAAATTAATATAGAACGCTTGTGGTTGAAACTCTTTTCAAGAAGTTTTTTATAGCCGGATTTCAACTTAGCGGTTATAATAGGATCTTTGTCAGCCTCTTTGTTTTTATTGCCTTTCAACAAGTAACTGCATAGGACAGGAGTCACGGTCAGTGCCACTATGGTTGATGCTATCAATGACACTATGAATGATATGCCTAGAGGGATTAATAAGCGTCCTTCTAGACCAGTCAAGAAAAACAGCGGCAAGAAACATGCAATAATAATTAGGGTGGAGTTGAGGATAGGCATTCTCACTTCTGCCGAAGCATGGAATACCACATCTAACACTGATTTTTGCTCGTCTTTAGGCAACAATCTATTTTCACGCAAACGCTTATATACGTTCTCCACGTCTACGATAGCATCATCCACAAGAGAACCTATAGCAATGGCAATACCTCCAAGACTCATTGTGTTTATGGTATATCCGAAACCGTGCAAGGTTATTATAGTGACGATAACTGAAAGCGGAAGTGCTATTAGTGATATAAGTGTTGTGCGTATGTTCATCAAGAAGAAAAATAGAACTACGACAACAAATAAAGCACCTTCTATCAGCGAGCTTTGAATGTTAGAGATAGAGCTGTCAATGAAATTGCTTTGACGAAATGTGTCGGTAGAAATGTTCACATCTTTAGGTAGTGATTTCTTTAATTCGTTAAGGCTTTCAAGGATAGCGTTTGTCAATGCTTTCGTGTCTGTTTCAGGCTGTTTAGTGATAGTGAGCAGCACGGCAGGCTTTGCGTTTTCAGAAGCAAGACCGAGCTTAGGCGATTTAGCCCCAATTTTCACATGAGCTATGTCACTCACTAAAACAGTTCCGTTTTCATCGCTTCTGATGACTGTGTTGGCAATGTCTTCAAGACTTGTAGTGTTGATGTCGCCTTTAATTAAGTATTCATTGCCGTATTCATATAAGACGCCACCACCCACATTGTTGTTGATATTCTGTGTGGCATTGGATATTTCTTCCATTGTCACATCGAAATATTTCATCTTGGCTGGGTCTACAAGTATCTGGTATTCTTTAATGTCACCACCTATAACTTGCACTTCAGCTACACCGCCTTCAGCTAGTATTCTTGGGCGAATAGTCCTATCGGCGATTGTCCTTAGGTCTTGCTGGCTAGTCTTATCGGATGTCAATGATATAATCAACATCTCGCCTAAGATAGATGATTGAGGACCTAGAACGGGCGATTTCACGCCATTCGGAAAGTCGCTCTCGAGAGTTGATAATTTTTCAGAAACGATTTGGCGTGCTTTGTAGATGTCGGTTCCCCAATCGAACTCGACCCACACGATAGAAAAACCGCTTGTAGAAGATGAACGTACACGGCGAACATTCGTTGCTCCGTTAAGTACGGTTTCGATAGGGAATGTTACCGATTTTTCAACTTCCTCGGGTGCGTAACCCTGAGCCTCGGTCATTACTGTTACAGTAGGCGCATTCAAATCAGGGAATACGTCAACTTCGGAGTTCACAGTGACAATAGTGCCACCAATCAATAGGAAAATAGTAATCAAAAGTACTAGAATCCTATTGTTTAACGAGAATTTAATGATCTTGTTTAACATAGGTTGTTACTTTTGATGATATTAATGTTCGTGGCTGTGACCTGGAACTGAACCTGCTTGTGAGGCTAGCTTAATAAGGATAGCACCTTCTGTTACAATCTCAGTTCCCTCATGTAAACCAGAAATTATTTCAACGTATTCACCGTTGTTCATTCCTAATTTAACCTCTCTTTTCATATAGCCTTCGTGATCGGTTTTTTCATATACGAAGAAATATCCTTCTTCCTCGGTAATAGAACTTAAAGGAACAGTGACGACATTGTGCTTAGTTGATCCTATCAAATAAATTTCGGCAAATGTGCCAGGAACAATAGATGCCGAGTTCGAGAACTCAAAGTTGATAGGGATATAGCCGGGTGTCACGACTGTAAGGTTCTTGTTCGAAACTATTTTGCCGTTTAATTTAGATAGTTCATATACGGTTTCGCTATAAGATGGCTTGAAATTAGCTGTTTTAATAGTAGAAACGGCAGAGGCGTATCTGTTAGGCAAATCTGCTCTTAAAACAAGATGTGAATTCTTTGAAACGACTGCAATAGGCGTTCCTATTTCAACAAATTCTCCATCTTTCACATACATTTTGGTGATTGTACCAGAAATGTTGCTTGTTGCGGCACTGCCTGCTCCTGAAGAGTTAGACATCGCTGCTTTGGCTTGATCGAATGCTTGTTTAGCTAGGTTGTACTCCCTCTCGGTTATAATTTTGTCGTTGTATAGCGGGGTTATGCGTTCCAATTCACGTTTAGCGGCTTCGTAATTGATTCTTGCTGTTTCGTTAGCATCGCCACCTGCAACATTTTGAGATGATATTTTACCTATGGAAGTCCCTGTGTTAACTTGCTTTCCTGCTATAGCGTTAGCGTTTAACGTAAGAATACCGCTAGACTTAGCCGATATGACAGATTCATCGCCTTGAGCTGGCATAATTTCTCCGCTAACTTTTATGATATCGTTGAAATGTCCTTTGCTGACAATACTGGTTTTTACTCCGAAATGCTTTGCTTTCGCTTCACTGAATATTATTTCGTCAGGATTCTCTCCGTGAGCATCATGTGCGTGTGAATCGTGATTGTGTTCGTGACTCTCATGTGCATGATTATGTTCGTGACTTTCTATTTCATGTTCATGAGCGTGTTCAGCATGTTCCTCACAATGCTCATGCGATTCGGCATTATGGTCGCATGGCTGAATCCCATGCTCATGCTCATGTGCATGTTCATGATGAGTATGTGCATGTTCGTGAGTTTCTGTTTCTTCAGAATGATTGTGTTGGTTGTTGTCTTTGCTTGATGTACCGCAAGACGTTAATGTTGCTATTGCTATAGCAAACAAAATATGTTTAATATTCATTTGTCTGTAATATTTTAAATGTTATATATTATATACCTTTGATAAAACGAGGTATGAATTCATTGCCATTATAATATTACATACATGGGGGAGCGCGCATTCCACATGCCGATAAGAACGACTCAACGAGAATGGGGACACTGTTAGGTATGAACATGTCCGCTGTTTCTTCTGTGTCGTTAGAAATTAAATCGGCAATTATTATAAACGCTATGATAATTTTAGATATAGATTCTTTTTCGGTTTTTGCGATATTGATTTTTAAAGAGCATTTCTGCTCGTCTTGATGATGTCCGTCATGGCATCCATGAGAGCACGTATTACAATTAATTCCCATTGGCTCATGATGATGTTCTATGTTATGGCATATAACATCAGAACATGAGAAAACAACCATTTTCCCATCTATGTCATGATGATGAAACTGTACTATAGAACAAATTACTATAATAACAGCATAGAATAGGGTTAATATGGTTTTACATATTTTCATTAAATACAAAAATAGGCATTAATTCAGCCAGAATAGAGTATGACGAGCTGAATTAGCTTAAATTAACAATTGAAGTGGCGCTAATATTCATCTTCTTCGTCAAAGTCGTCATCATCAAAGTCGTCATACGCCATATAGGTGAAATCGGTAAAACGTGCTAATTCACGACCTTCTTTCTTTGTCGGCCTTCCCAATCCTTTTTGTCGGTCGATAAATCCGCTTATTTTGGTCATCTCTAGCAAGTCGTATTGTTCTTTAGGAGTTATGTTCTTTAGATATTCCGGAACTAGTTTTGCACCTACACGATTCTCTATAATGCCAAGAACTTCAAAAGAGTAGGATATGGGTGGTTTACGCACTACGATAATGTCGCCTATTTTTACCATGTGCGAAGGCTTGACGTTAACACCAGCTATAGTAACCCTGCCTTTTTTGCAAGCTTCGGTAGCTATAGAGCGTGTCTTGAAAATTCGTGTAGCCCATAGCCATTTGTCTATTCTAACCTCGTTCTTAGCCATAATGTGAGAATTTATTTGTTGCTGAAATGATTCATTGTGAATGTTAATCCCGAAAGGCAGAAAGCCTTAATAGCTTCAATAGCGACTTTGAATCTATCTGGCATCAACTGCACTTGTTCGTCGGTGAAATTTCCTAGGACGTAATCAATTTGTCCTCCCTTAGGATAATCGTTGCCGATGCCGAATCTAAGGCGGGGATAATCTTGCGTTCCTAGCATAGCCGCAATACTTTTTAAACCGTTATGACCGCCGTCGCTTCCTTTACCTTTAATGCGTATAGCTCCAAATGGGAGTGCTACATCGTCTACTAAAATAAGTACATTCTCAATAGGTATATTCTCTTTGTTAACCCAATAACGTACAGCATCGCCACTTAAATTCATATAAGTGGACGGTTTAAGTAAGAATAGGATTTTATTCTTTAACCTCATTTGGGCAACATCGCCATAACGTTGGGTTGTAAAAGTAGTATTGGATGCCTCAGCAAAGGCATCCAATACTTTAAAACCTATGTTGTGTCGAGTATTTCGGTATTCAGAACCGATGTTCCCCAATCCAACAATCAAATACTTCATATAGAAAAGTAGTATTATTGTGCGTTAGCTTGAGCTCCGCGAGCTGCACGAGTCAATTGAACTGCACAAACTACAGCGTTTTTAGCATTCATCAATTCAAGACCTTCGTAGCTAAGTTCACCAACCTTAAGGCTTTGGCCAAGCTTAATGTTGTCAACATTGATAACTACGCGTTCAGGCATTTGAGAATAGGTAGCCTTAACTTTAAGTTTCTTCATTGATAGAGTCAACTTACCACCAGCTTTAACACCTTCAGCGTGACCTACAATCTTAACAGGAACTTCCATAACAACAGGTTTGTTGTCATAAACTTCCAATAAATCAATGTGAAGAACCTCATCGGTTACTGGATGGAATTGAATTTCTTTAAGAACGGCTTTCTTTACTTTTCCGTTGATTGACAATTCGATAACGAAGATATCAGGAGTGTAGATAAGTTTGCGGATATCGCTCATCTTTACTACAAGGTCGGTAGAGAAAATACCTTTCAAGCTAGCATGTCTGTTGCCGTTAGTAGCTTTCTTGCCAGGAAGTTCAACCAACTTTGTTCCTTCGTCTAGAGTGCCAGAATAAGGTAGGTCTACAACTTCACCACCATTAAGAACTACAGGCACAAGACCTTCTTTACGCAATGCTTTTGTTGCTTTCTTGCCAAGAGCGGTTCTTGGCTCAGCTGTCAAGTTAAATGTTTTCATTTGTTTTTTGTTTGTGTTACTCAAAATTAAGTTTTGCTCCTAATTTCCCATCACACGGTATTCTTAAAAAGCGGTGCAAAATTATAAAAAAATATCCAATCTGCAAAATATCAGTAGAATAAGAATCTATTTACGGCAAAAATCTTTATAAGGACAATATAGGCAATTGTTGTCATTGCGTGTTTGAGTGAATGGGATATTTGGGTTAAACATCTCTGTTATTTGTTGTTTTAATATATCCATGAATTCATCGTTGAAGTCATGATAATCATAGACTATTTGCTTGTTGATTCTAATTTGTGATTGTGACATGTCTTTAAGCGTATAAATCAAAGGTTGTATATTATTATCCTGTCTATGATAATAGTTGTAGAAATTGCAATATAGAAAAACTTGAATTATAGCTTTTTTGACTTTTTCTCGGCTGTTGTCAAAAGCTGATTCAAAACTCGTTGTACTAGATTCGTCATTGCCAGTCTTGTAATCTATGATGCGTAGGAAAGGGGTGCCGTTGTTTTCAATGAAGTCTACCCTGTCAACATATTGCTTGAAATTTATACCTAAATCTTCCCAATATAGCTTTTCTTCTTCTTCGCCTTGATAGTATGTGAAAATTTGGTTTCTATCATATTTTAGAACTTCAAGCACATAATATATTATAACGTCTTCTATCATATAGCCTTCGCCGTCTAATTCATCATAACATTCGTCGCCTTTCTGATAGAAATGTTTATTTACAGCTTTATTCACTAGTCTTGATAAAATGCTTCCTTTGTTATTTATGTATTTGTCAAGATGCTCCTTAGGCATTATTCTGCCTTTGTATGGGCTATAGATGTCATTTAGAATAGCGTGTATAATCGTACCGAACGTGCTATTGCTCATAAACTCGCTTAGCTCGTCTTGAATATTTAACTCTTCTATTTTCTCAAAATAGAATCTTAACGGGCAAGTGATATATTTGTTTATAGTGCTTGCCGATAAAAATTTACCTGAACCGTCAGTTTTGTAGGCTTTGAGTTTCTCTAAAATTCTTGCAGTCTTGGGGACTTGAATAAATGTGTCTTGTGATGATTTTATATCGAAAGAAATGAAATCAATTTTTGCATCACAGTCCTTATAAATTTTACATAATTGTTGGATATATCTAGAAGGGTCGCCTGAGCCTAACCCGCTAGTACGGGCATCGTAAAGCAAAAAGGCATTTTCGGTACGACTAATCATACGGTAGAAATAGTATGCGTACATACTTTCTTGATGCTCAATGGTCGACATGTTGAAACCTTGTCGGATATTATAAGGAATGAAGCTTTTGGTGAAATGTTTTCTAGGGAAAACTTTCTCGTTCATGGATAAGATTATAATATTCCTAAAATCAAGGCATCTCGTTTCAAGGACGCCCATGACTTGTAAACCTTTTAAAGGTTCTCCTTGCAATGATATGCTAGAGCTAGATATGAAACGGTCAATTAGGTAGAAGAATGTGTCTTCAGTTAATTCTAATTGATAGTTGCTAATGATGTCGGTGAGCTGATGAAATAGCTCTATATATTTTTCAATACAAGCGACCTCAAGGCTCTTGTTTTTATCAGAATCAAGAGAGCTCAAAAGCTTACCTTCAATAAATTTCAGAATACCATCAATATAAGAGATAAGATTGGCTATGCTAATATTTGAGATGGGGTGGAAAATTTCTTGAAAAGTGGGGCACATGGCTTGTATTTCCTTTGCCGATACAAAAAACATTCGTTTTTTTTGCACTTCGCTAATGAGTTCGTTTATCTCTTCTTGAGAGATTATTTTCATATAAGGATGCGCTGTAAGCGACTTTATGTCTTCTATATAATAGTAATATTCGCCTTTGATTTTTCTGGATTGTCGATGGGTCTTAGCAATTGTTGTGAATAGTGATGCTATGGACGAGTTCTTCAATGGGAAGCCCATTGTTATGTTTATATCACCGATTGTTTCTTTGTCTAAAGAATCAGATAGTGGAATAAATAGGTTCTCGTCGGGTAATACGATAGCAGTATCCAATAAATTGTTTATATCGGTTATTTTGCCATCAAGTTTTAATTTGTCTATTATGCGTGAGGCATATTTCACTTGTCCGACATTGGAAGGTAACGCCTTAATTTCTATATGAGGGAAATCAGGGATAGCAATCTCCCCAATATCGTATTTTGATTTGAATAACTTTTTGTTGAAATTTACAAAAGTGGATGCCTTGTTTTCGGTATCGTTTAATGCTGGGGAGTTTAAGTCCCAATAGAAATCGGCAATTCCACGATCTTGCAAAACTTTAAATATTTTTAATTCCGATGAAGATAGTACATTGAAGCCAACAAACACATACTGCTTGTATAGGAACGAATCATGGTTGGATATTTCTGTTGCCGCTTTTCGGTAAATCTTACCAGTGTATGCTAACTTTTTGTGGTCTAAGCGCACATTGAAGTTATCGTAAAGTTTTCCTAGTAATGTCCATAAATGGAAATATTCTTTTGTTTTGTCTTGATCGCGGTTTTGCGGTGTTGTATGTTTCCAGAATTGTTCAAAATTGTTGCTCTTTAATACTTTGCTTTCTCCGAAATATTCTTTTAGGACTTCTTTTTGCTCATCACTTAAATAATCAGTCCCGATCTCTCGGATTTCTTTTAAGTTAGAGAATAATAATTTTGCATCCACTAGATATAAGTCGACATCATTAAAGTCGTTCAAAATAATATCGCCCCAATGAACAAATTGATCAAAACTTTCTCCATGTTCGCCAGTCAATTTCTTATATTCATCATATAAATCAAAGAGCAACTCAATACGTCCACATTCCACTGTTTCGGTAATTTCACTTAGGAAGTCGCTGATAGTGGTTATTTTGGGTAAAATATAAGAATCGGAAGATAAATCAATTAGTTCTTTTTCGAAAAATATACCGCTTCTTCTGTTTGGAAATATGAAACAATAATCTTTTAAATTGTGAGAACCCAAACTCAGAAACGTTTTTGCTATATGGTATAGGAATGACTTGTGTGTCGCCATGTGTTTTGTATTAGCGTTTTATTAGGATTGTCGTTTTTATAGCTAAGTCGAATAATACAATTTTACCGTTAGCATTCCCTGCGATGTCAAGATCTGCTCGATTTAATTCTTCAAGCATTTTTATGACATTCATTTCGTTGATGAAAGGAGAGAACCTTGTGCTGAAGTTTTCTTCCTCATGTGTCATGTAATTTAATTGCGGTTCTTTTATATTGTAGACATAGTTTTCCCTAATCATGCGGCTGCAATATTTTAGGAATCGTCTTATTTTCTCTCGTTTGTATAAGAAAATTCTCTCTGACCAATCTTTCAGTTGTTTAAGGTCGCGAGAATATGCCATACGCATTAAAAATACAAATTCTTTGAAAAACTCTTTGTTTTCACTATCGAATGCGAGATTCTCCTCGGCTTGGTTTATGTTGCCGTTTGCCGTGGATGCGACTGCGATTGCATCTTGTTGACTTAATTGGTATTTATCAATAAGATAGTGTGCTATTGCTTGTGTAGAGAGTCGTTTAAGTTCGATTCGTTGTGTCCTAGAGTATATGGTGGGAAGAACGGCATTGCTGTTGTCGCTTACAAGTACAAAAATAGAGTCATTTGAAGGCTCTTCTATAAGTTTGAGTAAGCGGTTTGCACATGTGACATTCATCTTCTCTGGAAGCCACATTATTAGAACCTTATATTTTGACGAAAGGGAGGACAAACTCATTTTATGAATGATACTTGTGCTTTCGCCTTTATAGATTACCGGTTGTGCGTTATCGTTCTTTAGGAACGATAACCAACGCTCGTAGTTTTCTACAATATCGTTTTCCGACAAAAACTCTTTCCATTCGTTAATATAATCGTCAGAGCAGATGTTGTCATCTTTTTTCCCGCTTTTCATAACGATAGGAAAAGAATAAAATGTGTCGGCATGGTTGAACGACTGATGTTGGCAGCATGATGGGCATTTGCCGCATGAGTCGCCGTTAACTTTGTTCTCGCAATGAATATATTGGGCAAAAGCCCTAGCCAATGCGAGTTTTGGGATTCCTGTTCCCCCATGAATAAGTAGGGCATGAGGAATTGTGTCGTTATCTACCATTTGGACTAATCGTCTTTTTGCCGATTCTTGTCCTATAACATCATTGAACTTCATTCACTGTTAATAAATTTCTGAAGCAACTCGTTTAACACTTTCAGTTGCATGTAATGAATAAAAATGAATACTAGGAACTCCGTGTGCTATAAGTTCTTTAGTTTGAGCTTTGCACCATTCTACACCTACCTCTTTTGCTTGAACGTCATCTTTGCATCGGTTCAGTTCATTAGCTAAATCATTGGGAATATCAACATGGAAAACTTTAGGTAGAACTGTGAGCTGCTTTGTGTTTACAATAGGCTTGATACCTGGTATGATAGGAACTGTGATGCCTATAGCTCTACATTTATCGACAAAATTGAAGTATTTTTCATTGTCGAAAAACAACTGTGTTACTATATAGCTAGCGCCTAAATCAACTTTCTTTTTTAACCATTGAATATCGATGTCCATATTTGGGGCTTCTTCATGCTTCTCGGGATAACCTGCTACGCCATAAGAAAAACGGTTGTTATTCACCACATCCATTTTTGTGCCGTCTGTGAAGTATCCTTCATTGAAATTGTTGATTTGTTCTTCTAGTTCACACGCATGTGAATGTCCGTTTTCTACGGGAGTGAATCGGCTTTCATGTTTTGCTTTGTCACCACGTAGCACTAATAGGTTAGTGATACCCAGAAAATTCAAATCGATTAGAGCATATTCTGTTTCAGTTTTAGAGAATCCGCTACATATAATATGTGGAACGGCTGGAATACCGTATTTTTGTTGGATTGCGGCAGCTACGGCAACCGTGCCAGGACGACTCCTTTCTGATAGTCTTTGGTATAGTCCATCGGCTGTGCTTTTATACACCATTTCGCTGCGATGCGAAGTGATATTTATATACAAGGGGTTAAATTCTTGTAGTGCATCAATACTTTTGAATAGATGTTCAATGCTTTTTCCTTTTAGTGGAGGAAGCACTTCAAAAGAGAATCCAGTTTTGTCGGGATTTGATAAAATTCGCTCTGTCACTAACATAATAGATGTAATTTTAAACAAAGGTAAAGCAAAATGTTTGCATAAACAAATAGAAGCCGAGAATGAATTTGTATTGTTTAGAAATATTCTTTACATTTGTATTATTAATGATTTTAGTAATAATACTATTATGAGCGAGAAAAAAAGAACAATTTTGGTGACGGGTGGTACAGGCTTTATCGGGTCGCATACTACTGTGGAGTTGCAAGCATCTGGGTATGATGTGGTGATAATTGATAATTTGTCAAATAGCAATATAGACGTATTAGATGGCATTGAAAAGATATCAGGAATAAGACCTGAATTTGTAAAAGGTGATTGTACTGATATTGCATGTTTAAGACAATTGTTTGAAAAGTATAGTGGAATAAAAGGTATCATAAACTTTGCTGCTAGTAAAGCTGTTGGCGAGTCGGTTGAGAAGCCATTGTTGTATTATCGGAATAATTTGGATTCGTTGTATAATTTGTTGGAATTAATGCCAGAATATGGTGTAAATGCTTTTGTCTTTTCATCATCATGTACCGTATATGGTGAGCCTGACGAGAATCCAGTAACAGAGAATACCCCAATAAAAAGGGCGACATCTCCATATGGAAATACCAAGCAGATCGCTGAAGAGGTAATAACGGATTATATAACATCGGGTGCACCGATAAAAAGTACCATATTGAGATATTTTAATCCGGTTGGGGCACATCCCTCATCTGAGATAGGTGAATTGCCCAATGGCGTTCCTAATAATCTTATTCCATTCTTGACACAGACAGCGATTGGTATTAGGAAAGAATTGTGTGTGTTTGGTGATGATTATAACACGCCCGATGGTTCTTGTATTCGTGACTTTATAAATGTGGTTGATTTAGCGAAAGCTCATGTGTGTGCATTAAACCGTATGTTGAGTAATGATGAATGTGATAATTTAGAAATATATAACTTGGGAACAGGAAATGGCGTATCTGTATTGGAACTGATAAATGCGTTCGAGTCAGCTACAGGCGTGAAAGTTCCTTATAGGATAGTCGAGCGTAGGGCTGGTGATATTGAAAAGGTGTGGGGAGATGTATCGAAGGCTAACCTCATATTGGGATGGAAGGCTGATACCTCTATAGAGGATACAATGAAGTCGGCTTGGAATTGGCAATTGAAATTGCGTGAACGTGGTATAATGTAGGATGTGTGGATACATAATCAAAATAAATGAGCATGGATGAAAATCCATGCTCATTTATTTTGGTCTTGGCTAATTAGCAATTATTCTGCGCTTTCAGCAGGAGCCGCTTCTTCTGTTGCTCCGGCTTCTTCAGCGGCTTTTGCTGCTGCGGCTTCAGCCGCTGCCTTTGCTAATTCAGCTTTCTTTTGAGCTACAGCCTCAGCCTTAGCTGCATTCTTAGCTGCTTCTGCTTCTAGGCGTGCTTTCTTGTCGGCTTTCTTAGCCTCAGCTAGTTTGTTCTTTGTTGCTTCAACCTGAGCGTCTTTGCCTTTCTTCCAAGCATCGAAACGCTTTTGAGCCTCTTCTTCGTTGAATGCACCTTTCTTAACGCCACCTTGCAAGTGCTTCATCAAAAGAACTCCTTCGTGTGAAAGAATAGTACGAACTGTGTCAGTTGGAATAGCTCCACAATTCAACCAATACAAAGCTCTGTCAAAATTTAAACTTATTGTAGCAGGATTAGTGTTAGGGTTATAAGAACCAATCCTTTCAATAAATTTACCATCACGTGGTGCCCTGCTATCAGCGATTACAATAGGGTAGAATGCATAGTCCTTGTGACCATGACGTTGTAATCTAATTTTTACTGCCATTTGTTATTTAGTTTAAATTGTTAATAAAACAAGGATTTACTCGAAATCCTCAGTAATTTTTTGTTGTCCAGGAAGGACTCGAACCCTCACAGGCGGAACCAGAATCCGAAGTGCTACCATTACACCACTGGACAATTGCGGTGCAAAGGTAAGGCTTTTTATCAAATCAAAAAAGGTTTTTGCGTTTTTTTTCTAACAGAATAGAAAATGAAAACTCCAATAAGAAGTGCAAAAAGTATTTTGTCATAAAAAATACTATGAAA
>CAZSHA010000041.1:0-20691 GCA_964606575.1 uncultured Muribaculaceae bacterium
CAGCTGTATATTCAGAATTGGAAGGTGATAAGCGGTCACGTTATAAAGCGTTGAAACAGCATGAATTTTTTAACGCTCTGCAAGTGAAATATGCTTATACAGTGACTTGCCACAAAGCCCAAGGCGGTCAGTGGAAAAATGTGTTTATTGACATGGGATGTCTTCCTGAAGAAGCGTTCGCCACCATGGATTTTTATCGTTGGCTGTATACGGCTATGACTCGGGCGAGAAGTCATTTGTATCTCATAAATTATCCGTTGCCTTATAATTAAAAGCCGTTGTTGCGACTTAAAGCCCCTTTTTACGTTTCTCGTGCAAACGGTTGAATGAGAATGGCAAAATGGATAAGATTGCTGAAATAAGTGAGGCGATGAGCAGTCCGAATCCAAGATTGAAACCATAACCTAATTCTGTTATACTGAATAATTGAGGATTCTCTATCACCGTGAAATCCTTTGCTGTATAATAAAAGAATATACCTGCTAAGATGAATATGCTAGAGAGTATTCCCCAATATCGGCTTTTCATGCAATTAAGTACAATCCCGCCAAAACAGGAAACGAAAGGGACTAATACAAGAACCTTTGACAAAAGTGACTCTGCATTAGTGATTGTTTCCGATGTGAATGTAAGTCCTGTCCATGAACCCTCAAACGATAATTCATAGAAAGGTAGAAACACGTAGCATATAATAGCCGCTACCAGTAGTGCATTAGTAATTGGTTTCATAAATCTCTGTTTGTGAATTCATAAAACGTTATCTTTTGCGAAGTTACAAATTAAATATAAAATAATGCCTTTAGGCGTTTATTATTTAGTCTATTTTTACATTAATGATAGTCTTTTTCACTTTTGCGAGTGATGCTGGCGTATGAAAGTGTTTGGTGGCTAAACTTGTTTTTTCTTTTGACTTATTGTAACTTTGTGCTACAATTAAAGAGCAATATGAGCAGCCTATCCAGTACAACGTTAGATATAAACATTCAGAATCCAGAGTTTTGGACTTTGATATTGCGTCTTGATGAAGTCGCATTAACATTTGTACTTTATAACGATAAGATAGAAAACTCGTTGATAAGCAGGCAACTGCAACTGGATAAAAATTCTGGAGATTACTTGAAATCATTGGAAAATTGTGTGTATGACAATCCAGTACTGTTACAGGACTATAAAAGTGTTGCTGTAGAAATTTGTTCTCCGCATTTCGTTGTGGTTCCAAGTGATAATGCCGATGAGGAAAGCGCGCGCAACATGCTTGATTATATGTATCCCAATGACAAAGGCGACATGCATGTGTGCGGATTGACTGGGGATGATGTTTCAATTGCTTTTAAGATTGATAAAGGTGTGATTTCTTTTCTGCAGCGAACGTTCAATATGCCATTGATTGTTCATCAATTAGTGCCGCTTTGCCGGTATTCTTATAAGAAAAGCGAAAAAAGCGGAATTTCTAGAATGTATGTTCATCTACGTGATGATAGAATGGAGATGTGTATATTCAAAAAGGGAAATTTGACGATTGCCAACACATTTCGATTCCAAGCGATAGAGGATGCCGCATATTTCATGCTTAACGCATGGCAAAGCTATGGTCTTGATATTATGAGCGATGAAATGCAGTTGAGCGGTGATAAGGCATTAAGAGAACAATTGAATCCTATTTTAAGAAAGTATGTGACTTATGTGATGCCTATAATATTTCCTGCATCGGCAATGAGGATAGGACAGGATGCTATAAAAGCTCCGTTTGATTTAATTTTATTATCACAATGCGTATTATAAGAGGAAAATATGGACGGCGTAGGTTTGATGTGCCAAGTAATATAACGGCACGTCCCACAACCGATTTTGCCAGAGAGAATATTTTCAATGTTCTTGAAAATATGGTGGATTTTGAAGAGGCGGAGGCTCTTGATCTGTTTGCTGGGACTGGTGCTATAAGTTTTGAGTTCTTGTCAAGAGGTTGTTCGCAGGTGACTTGTGTGGAGAAAAGTAATATACAATATAGTTTCATAAAGAAAGTTAAGGAAACTCTGCGTGACGAGAATCTGATTATGGTGCGTGGTGATGTGTTCCGTTTTGTAGAAAACTCGGCACGTAAGTATGATGTGATATTTGCCGATCCTCCATACGACTTGCCGAATTTTGCAGAAGTGCCAGAGAAAATCTTGGAATCTAAAATGTTGAAGCCTAATACAATAATAGTAATAGAACATTCAAAAAAATACGATTTTTCTCATTTGCCGCATTTCTATCAGCATAGGCATTATGGCAGTGTGAATTTCTCCATCTTCAAGATGGATTATAATGGTGAAGAGTAAAAGGTATTGTTAATAAAAAGATTCAAGTTATGTCAAGTAATCAAGAACAGCCATCGAGCGTAGCTAGATGGAAGGGTGTTATTGCGGGCGTGTTAGGAGCCGCTTTTTTCGGATTTATTCCAGTATTTAGCAAACCCGTCTTAAATGAGGGAATTTCTCCTACATGTTTATTGTTTTATCGATTTGCGTTAGCTTCGGTGTTAATAGCCGTTATATCGGCGTTTGAGAAAAAATCAATACGTTTGCCTAAGGAATGTTGGTCATGTATGGCGTTAATAGCCGTGTTCTATTGTTTCTCTGGAGGTTTTCTGGTGCTAGGATTCAAATATATGAGTGGTGGAGTCACTGAGGTGTTGCATTTCACTTATCCTGTGTGGGTGATGTTGCTATTGCTTGTGTTTTTTAAGGAGAAAATACGGTTGTCTAGTGCCTTGGCTATAATAATCGCTATTGTTGGTATCTATTGCCTTGGCGTATTGGGTGGTGAGGAGGCTTTCATTCCTGGGGCAAATCGTGTTGCTGGAGTTATTATTGTTGTCGCTTCTGGTTTGGCGTGCGGTTCTTATATTGTAGCTATTAATAAGACCAAAGCCCACACGTTGTCATCTATGAATCTCACCTTTTGGATGTTGTTTTTAAGTGCCATAATATTCTTTATTGTGAGTATTTTGAATGGTACATTCGAGCTGGTGACTGATCCTTATTTGCTAGGTAATTTTATAGGCTTGGCGCTAGTGGCTACTGTGTTAAGCAACTTTTTCCAAGTTTATTCAATCAAATATATAGGTTCGACTCAAGCGGCTATATTAGGTGCGGTAGAACCAGCTACAGGCGTGGTGCTATGCATAATATTATTTGATGAGGCACTAAACTTGCCTATTGTTGCTGGTATTGCGCTCATCTTTACTGCTGTGATGATAGTTGTTACTAGAAATAAATGATTTTCAGATTGTTAATTATTGATAATTGCATAAATTTTGCTAAATCTTTACTAACTTTGCAGTCACAACCTATGATATGTTGTTTTGTAGTGGTTAAATGCCAGAAAAACTGCATAAGCCAAGGATTTGAAATAGCTTAATGTGAAAACCAATTTAAAGAAAAGAACATATATGAAGAATTTAAAGTCTGTTTTAATGGCTTTGTTCATGCTATGTGCATTTGCCATAAATGCACAAGTGGTTTATACAGAGCCTCCTATGATTCAACAAACAACAAAAAATTTCAAAGTTTATTTTGATGCGTCTAAAGGTACAGCCGGTTTGAAAGGTTATACTGGCGATGTTTATGCACACACTGGTGTTATTACTAATAATAGTGCTAGTTCTTCTGATTGGAAATATGCTCCAACTTGGGGTGATAATTCTGACAAGTACAAATTGACAAAAGAAGGTACAGATTTGTATTCACTTACTATAAGTGATATTACTGAGTATTATGGAGTAGCTGCTGGTGAGGTTGTTGAGAAACTAGCGTTTGTGTTCCGTAGTGGTGATAATTCGCTAGAAGGTAAGGATACAGGCGGCAAGGATATTTTTGTTGATGTTCATGAGGCTGGATTGGCTGTTGCGTTGACAACAACTGCTCCATCAAAAGTGTTCAACAGCTCAAACAATAAGGTTTCATTCACCGTATATAGCACAGAGTCTGCTACAATTACTCTATATTTGAATGATACTAACACGAAGATAGCAGAGGTTTCGGGTGCAACGAGCCTAACTAAGGAATACACTTTCCAACAAGGTGATTATAAGGTGATAGCTACAGCAACTGCTGGCGGTGTGACTGTGACCGATGAAATGGATATGTGTTGCCGTGTCGATTCAAAGTCGGTTACTTATAACGGTACTTTGTTAAATGGTGCTAACGCTAATGCCGACGGTAGTGTGACATTCACTTTGTATGCTCCGCAAAAGAGCAATGTTATGCTAGTGGGTGAATGGAATGACTATAAGTTGACAAACGCTCAAATGATGAACTATCAAGGTGACAAGTACTTCTGGATAACAATTCCAGCAGGTCAAATAGATTTGAATAAGGAATACGCTTATTTATTCTTGGTGGATGATACAATCGAAGTAGGTGACCCTTATGCTAAACTTGTTTTAGATCCTTGGAACGACAAATGGATTAACGAGCATTATAACATTTATCCTAATTTGAAGTCATTCCCAGAGAAAGCGAGCGGTAACTCTGTAATATCAGTGTTCTATGCTAAGGCTGACGAATATAATTGGGAAGTTACCAATTTTGAAGCCCCTAAGAAAGACGATTTGCTTATTTATGAAATGCTTTTCCGGGACTTTACAGAGGAAGGTTCTGTGGAGGCTGCAATCTCTAAACTAGATTATTTACAAGACTTGGGCGTAAATGCTGTAGAATTGATGCCTATCCAAGAATTTGCTGGAAATAATTCATGGGGTTATAATCCTAATTTTTATTTTGCTCCAGATAAGGCATACGGTACTCGTGACATGTATAAGAAATTCATTGACGAGTGCCACAAGCGTGGTATGGCTGTGATTCTTGATGTCGTTTTCAATCATGCTGATAATCACCCTTGGTGTACAATGTACTGGAATGCTAATGCGACACCTTATGCAAAACCAGCAAGCAACAACCCATTCTTTAATGTTGATGCTCCTCACAATTGGAGCGTATTCAATGACTGGAAGCAAGAAAACGAAGATGTACAGAATTATTTCTGTGATGTGTTGAAATATTGGATTGAAACATACAAAGTTGATGGCTATCGTTTTGACTTGGCTAAGGGTATGGGCGCTTCAAATAGTTATTCAGGCGACTACGATGCAAGTAGATACAATTCTTCTCGTATTGCAATCATGAAGAAATATACTGATGCTATCAAGGCAGCTAATCCAAATGCTTACGCTATCTATGAATACTTTGTTGATGGCAACGAAGAAAATGAGATGGCAAATTATGGCGGTTTGTCTTGGAAGAAGATGAACTATGAGTATAGCCAAGCTGCGTGCGGTTATTCATCGGGTAGCTCATTCAGCAACATGAATACATACGGCACTGTAGGATATATGGAAAGTCATGACGAGGAACGCTTGTCATATAATGTGTTCACATCTCCGGTTAAATCAGCATACAAGAGTATATCTACTCGTGCTAAGCGTCTTGGTGCAGTTGCTGCGTTTATGATAATGAACCCGGGCGCTAAGATGATTTGGCAGTTCGGAGAGCTAGGCTTTGATACATCAGGCGGTAATGGTGATACTAGTGAAAAAGATCCTGTATGGGGCTGGTTGGACGAGTCAGTAAGTTCTAATAAGTATCGTATCGGATTGCGTGATACTTATAGGGAATTGTTATGGATACGTCGTAATAATCCTGATTTGTTTGATGCTGCAAATAGATTCAATACAAAATATTTCAGTTGGAGCGTATCAGAAGCAAACTGGAATAACGGTCGCTTCATAACATTAAGAAATGCCGCAGGTACAAAAGAAATGGTAGTGGCAATGAATCCTACTGCAAGCAATGCCACTTTCAACTATTCATTTGATAATGCTAACGGAGCTTATTATATAAATAGCAAGACTTATTCTACTTCACCTAGCTTCGATGCTTCTGCTGGAACAATAACAGTTCCTGGACACAGTTATGTCGTGATTTCAAACATAGAAAATCCATTGAGCGGTGTAGAAAATGTAGAGGATGGATTGAATAATGTTGATGTTACTATTTATCCAAATCCTGCAAGTGATTACATTAATGTTAATGCTGATGCGTTGGAGGCAGTTGAAGTATATTCAATGTCTGGGGCTTTAGTGGCTAATGTTAAGGGTGAATCTACTGTTGACGTAAGCAGTTTGACTAAGGGCGCTTATCTTGTTAAAGTTGTAACTGCTAATGGAGTTAAGGTTGAAAAAGTTATTAAGAAATAGATTTTTAAATAGTAATTAGTTTTTACATGGTCGGAGTCTACGTGATGTGGATTCCGACTTTTTTATGCCTAAAATCAAAAAAATAAATAAAAAGTGCCATAGTCAACCGTAACTATCATTATAGAATTGTTGGTAATTAGAGAATTATAATAGCTAATCACCAAAATTAAACGTTTATGAAAAAGCAATGCTTATTGTTAGTAGCACTTTTCCTTGCGTTTGGGTGTCCTGTGTGGTACGATTGTAGTGTACATGGTTTTACGGCAAATGCCCAAACTGAGAAAGTTAGTGGAGTTGTAAAAGACACCGAGGGAGAACCGTTAATAGGGGCTACTGTTATGGTGAAAGGCACATCGATAGGTGTGTCTACCGATATTGATGGTCGCTTTCTTATAGGTGCTATGCCCGATGCCACGTTGGTTATTACCTACGTTGGATATAAGGAAAAACAAGTGAAAATAGACGGTCGGGAGAAACTGGAAATCGTTATGGATAGTTCTGTCGAATCCCTTGACGAAGTCGTGGTTGTGGGATATGGAACTCAAAAAAAGGTGAATCTTACGGGTGCGGTATCTACGGTGGATATAGCGAAACAATTGGAGGGTCGACCGCAACAAGATTTGGCAAAGGCTCTTCAAGGTGCAGTCCCTGGTTTGACGGTGACATCCGTTAACGGTGATATAAACGGAACACCGTCGTTAAAAATCCGTGGAACAGGCACACTCAGTAATGGAGAGGTGTCAAATCCGCTCATTGTTGTAGATGGCGTGCCTATGGAGGATATATCTTTTTTGAATCCCGAGGATATAAAAGATGTGTCAGTGTTGAAAGATGCAGCATCGTCTTCAATCTATGGTACTAGGGCGGCTTTTGGCGTGATTTTGATACAGACGAAGTCGGCAAAGGCTGGAGAACAAACACAATTGAAGTACTCTAATAATTTCTCATGGAGCAGTGCCACTTATCTGCCGAATTATGCAAGTGTACCGCAACAGATAAAGTCATTAAGTCAAGCGAATAAACGTGCAGGATTGGCAAATGAGTTGTTCGGTATGTATTTAGATACGATGTTGCCTTACGCCGATGCGTGGTATGAGCAGAATAAAGGCAAGAAGTCGGGTTATCGAGAAATGCGTCCATTCACTAGTTGGGACGATGTGGGTGACTATTATGTAAATGCCGACGGTACTGGTGCTATGTATTATGCCGATTGGGATGTTCAAGACATCATGTTTAGTAATTCTGCTCCTGCTCAGTCGCATAATGTAAGCCTTCAAGGTTCTTCTGGGAAAACGTCTTATTATCTTGCGTTCGGTTATAATAGCCGTGAAGATATAATGAAAATAAATCCAGCAAAGGTCAAGCGTTATAATGTGAATGCCAATATTCAGACCGATATCAACCAATGGGTTACGGCTGGCGTGAGGTTCAATTTTACTGACAAAGTATTCGATTCACCTAATGTTAGCCGAAATACTTATGAATATATGTGGCGTTGGGGCTCATTCTTTGGACCGTATGGGTATATGCTTGATGCCGATGGGAATCCTATAGATGCACGTAATGATATAGCTTACCGCAAGCAAGCTGGTAACGACCATGATGTTACTACCATGACACGTATGCAGGCATGGATGCGGGCTAATATAATAAAAGGGCTTACGTTAAATGCCGATTTTACTTACGATATTACGAATAGGAATAATGAATATGCCGCATTGCCAGTGTACGTGTGGAATACTTGGGGCGGAAATATAACAAATCCTGTGTATGTTGTGGCTCAAAAAGATACGTATCAGCGACAAACGAATACGAAGGTTGATTTATGGACTATGAACATATACGGCTCTTACGAAAAAACATTAGGGGAAGCTCACAATTTGAAAGTGATGTTGGGAACTACAGCCGAACGTGAAAGTTATCGCTATTTTTATGCGCAACGTAAGGGGCTGTTAGATAACAATCTTCCAGAATTGAATCTTGCCACAGGCGACCAAACCGTTAGTTCTGCGGCGTATAATAGAGCTACGGCGGGCTTTTTCGGTAGAATCAATTACGATTACAATGGAATTTATTTGATAGAGTTGAATGGAAGGTATGACGGTTCATCTAAATTCCCATCTGCCGACCAATGGGCATTTTTCCCGTCAATGTCGTTAGGCTATCGTTTCAGTGAGGAAGATTATTTCAAGAACTATAGAGGATATGTGAATAACGGTAAATTGAGGTTCTCTTATGGTGAGATAGGTAATGAGGCTGTAGGCTCAAATAAATTTCTATCAACAATCAGCTCAATGTCTGCTAATTCAGTTTATTGGATAGATGCCGACGGTGTGAAAGTTCCAGCTTTTAATATGCCGACTCTTGTTTCTTCGGCTCTTTCTTGGGAGCGTGTAAGGACTATTGATGTGGGTTTGGATTTGGGATTCCTGAAAAACTCGCTTAATGTGACTGTTGATTGGTATCAACGGGAAACAAAGGATATGTTAGCCCCAGGTATAACGCTTCCTAGCAATGTGGGTGCAGCTGCTCCTGAAGAAAATGCCGGCTCGTTGCGTACCCGTGGGTGGGAAGTTAGTGTTAATTGGAACAAGCGTTTTGGCGAATGGGATGTCTATGCCACTTTTAATATAGGTGATACGAAAACCGTTGTGACAGAATGGAATAATCCTACTGGCATATTGAACAATTATTTTACAGGTAAAGTATATGGTGATATATATGGTTTCGTGACCGACCGATATTTTACCGAAGATGATTTTGCGGGAAAGAATCCTGACGGTTCTTGGATTTATGCCGATGGCGTGGCTAGTCAGACTGGATTGCAGAATGGTACGTTCGTCTATGGCCCAGGTGATATTAAGTTTAAGGACTTGAACGGTGATGGCAAAATCGATGGTGGGAGTGGCACTAAAGATGATATGGGCGATCTGACTGTAATAGGCAATTCTTCACCACGATATGAATATAGTTTCAGACTTGGTGCGGCTTGGCGAGGGTTTGATCTTGATTTATATTTCCAAGGTGTAGGCAAGCGTGAAAATTGGACAGTTTCGGCTTTCGTTATGCCATTTATGCGTGGTGCCGATGCCACTTACTCACATCAAGAGTCTTATAATAAGATGGTTTTTGATGCCGATAACAATATTGTGGGTTATGAGATTGATCAAGCAAATAAGTATCCATGTTTGTATCCGGGTAACGCCTCTTATGGAACAGTGTCGGGTATAGCTGTTGGTAGCAATAATTTTTATCCGCAAACACGATATTTGGTAGATATGAGCTATCTGCGGTTGAAGAACGTGACATTAGGTTATACGCTTCCTGCTGATATTACCAAAAAGGCTTATATGCAGAAGGTGAGAGTGTATGTTAGTGCGGAAAATCCTTGTTTGATATATAAGGCGAATAATTATCCTATAGATCCTGAGATGAATACAGGGCAAGGATCTCTCAGCAATGGCACGTGGGGACGTACTACGCCAGTAACACGCACCTACTCTTGTGGACTCCAAGTAACATTTTAAAACTAAAAAACTCATAAAGCAATGAAAAAGATATTTATATATACGGCAATTGTAATGTCGGCTGTTGTTGCGACCGGTTGTAGTGATTTTCTTGAGGATAACCGTTATCCGCTTGATGAGCAAAGCAACAATCCCGAGTTTTGGAATAACGCCAGTAATGTTAACGGTCAGGTATTGGCATTCTATAATAACTTTTCAGGTTACGGCAATGGAGGCGGTACGGGATTGTTCTATTTTAAAACCTTGAGCGATGACCAAGCAGGAAATTCCTTTACTTCGTGGACTTATTCCAATGTTCCGGCATCTTCCTCTAACTGGTCAAGTCCATTTACTGAAATTAGGCGAGCCAATTATATAATAGGCAATGTGCGTAACTCGTCATTAGGGACAACCGATAAGAAGCATTATGAAGGTATAGCCCGATTAAATAGGGCTTATCAATATTATCAGCTTGTGCGTATGTATGGTGATGTGCAATGGATAAACGAGGTGATAGATCCAGCCGAAACTGAACTTGTGTATGCGGCTCGTGATGATAGGGATGTGGTGATGGACTCTGTACTTAACGATTTGGATTTCGCATGTTCTTCAATCGTAGGAGGTTCTAAAATAACGTGGAGCAAGGACATGGCACAGGCAATGAAAGCCGATATTTGTCTTTATGAAGGTACCTATTGCCGCTATAGGACTCTAGAAGAGAACGGTAAAGCTCCCGACGAAACTCGTGCAGTAAAATATTTGAATGAGGCTGTAATGGCTTGCGAGGCTGTAATGGCGGGCGGTTATAGTTTGGGTGATGATTATCAGAGCCTTTATAATTCGATTAGCTTGAGCGATAATCCTGAAGTTATTTTTTATAAGAGCTATAAGAGCGGAACTCTAATGCACTCGTTGATTGCATATACGTGTTCATCAACGCAAATCAGCGGAATGACGAAAGATGCCTTTGACTCTTATTTGTTCAAGGACGGTAAACCTTTGGCGTTAACCTCTGAGAATAAGAGTGATGTGGGGGAAGTAGATAGCGAAGGCAATTATAATATATCCAAGGTTCTGGAGGTGAGAGATGCAAGACTCTCAGCTACAATAGATTCGGTGGCCTATTATGATGGAATGACTTGGGCTAGGGCTGGCTCTATGGAAATGACATCATCTACTGGCTATGGTGTGAGAAAGTATGATAATACCTCATTACCTCTGGGGGATAGGAATCAGACATCAAGAAATTATACAAGTGCGCCATTGTACTGGTTGGCTGTGGTATATTGTAATTATGCCGAGGCTAAGGCGGAGTTAGGCACATTGACTCAGATTGATATCGATAATACGATAGGAAAATTGTACACTCGGGCAGGATTGCCGATTCTGAATATCGGTAATATTGAAAGCGACCCTGCTAATAATATGGGAGTTAGTGACTTGTTGTGGGAGATACGGCGTTGCCGACGTTGCGAATTGATGTTTGATAATTGGTATCGCTATTGGGATTTAGTGAGGTGGCATAAACTGGACTTGCTAGACAGCTCACGCTATCCGAATATCTTATTAGGGGCTAATATGACAGCTGCTCCAGTGAGTATTGCCAATGTAGGCGGATATGTTGACGGCTCGCATGGAGGAGTGCGTACTTATGAAAAACGGCAATATTTATATCCTATACCTTCAGGGCAATTGACGTTGAATAAGAATCTCACACAAAATCCTCTTTGGAAATAAAAAGAGAAAGTCCCGCTTTTTATAATGAGAGCGGGACTTTATTTTGCTGTTTTCTATGCCGATATTGCTGTGCGTATGGCTTGAAAGGTGATGAATAGGCTTGTGGCTGCCATTGCCATCACATAGATGAGCGTGCGGACGGTCATCGTATCGAAGAAACCAGTATAAAAAAGCACTATCCAACAAATAGAACATAACACGACTCCTATAAGGTAAATCCATTTTTCTATTGAGAATGTAGTGCTATCTTTCTCTGGAAGGCGATTCATTAGCCTAGGGGTAAACCAACGGTTTTCTCTTGGCTTGTGTGCATTCTCTTTTAAGAGTTGCTTAAATGCTATATCATCGAAATCTTCTTTCATAATTTAAATGCTATGTCAAAGATAATAATTAATATTGATAAATTAAAGCCGATTTAGGCTTAATGGTTGAGAACTTGCGCCATTTTGCTCCTTGCCCTAGATAGGTGTGATTTTATAGTGCCTTCGGGCAAGTCGGTTATCTCAGTTATTTTCTTTATCGGAATATCTTGAAGATAATATAAGGTGACAACGCTACGTTCGGTTTCGTTGAGCGATTGTAAAGCAGTATTGATGTCAAGGCGCGAGTTGCTGGATTCTTCGTAGCTTGCCAAATTGTCGTCACAACTCAAGGCTTTCTCGTAGTCGTCCATTCTCTCTTCTTGTCGTTTCCTTGTATAGGAGTAAAATTCATTGTAGGCTATCCTGTATAGCCATGTGCTGAATTTGCTTAATCCTTTGAAACTTCTAATGCTCATATAAGCCTTGATAAAAGTTTCTTGTGCCAAGTCGTCGCTGAGAGATGCATCGCCAAATGTGAGATTGAGAAAGAACCTCCTTATTTCGGTTTGGTAAGCTTCGACGAGCGTGCCGAATGCGCGTCGGTCATCACCTAACGCACATCGGGCAATTAGCTTCAGTTCGTCAAATTTACTAAGCATCTGTTTTCTCGCAGTTATGAGAAGTCGCTATTTAATTCTCGCTCTCGTTTTTATTAACCTCGTTGAAAGGCGGAGGTGTAGGGCTTGATTGCTTCTCTTCATTAACTGGCTCGCTATGCTTGCGAGCATTGTCGATAGCTTGTTGAATCTTATAAGCCGCATAAAGTTTACCTGCTCCAATGATTAAAGGAATCAGAGCGAATGCCGCTATTTCTGCTTCCATTAATAAAAAGAATATAAAGAAAGAAAGTCCCCAAGCACACCATTTTATGCCGCTACGGAAACTTGCCCAGTCGCTAACGTCAAATTCGGTCATGTTCTTAACATTTTTAGTTATTTTGCCATTGGTGTTAGGTTTTGCTGTAGCGCCCATAGGTACTTCTTGGGTGTAGTGTATGTGCTGTATTGTTGTAGGTCTGACTTCTTTACCTAAGAAACCTGGAGGAAGCGGATAGTTATTTTCTATAGCCTTTTCGATAACTTTATATTTTTGTCGGCGTTTCAAGTAAGATGCAAGGAATCCGAAAATAATAATTGCTAATATAAAATAGAACGTTCCTTTTGCAATATTTTCGGCAAAGTCCATGCCTTCTTTCACGATGGGGTCTAAGACTTCTAGGTTTGAATTGTGGTTTTGCATATATTCATCGCTTGTGGGGTATCGGTGTACCGGTTTTCCTTCGGCTATTAGCGTGTCGTCAAGGCGGTTCTTAACATATTCTTGTACATTTTTAGTGTCCTTTTTAGCTTGTTTCACGGCTGTAGTTGCCAACTCAGTTGCTTCAGCCGCTAGCTCGATAGCGGCATTTTCAATTCTTTGTTCGGCTGTTGATTTGATGCTGTCACTAGCGGCAAGGATAGGTGAGCTTGATGCTAGCAATAAAGCTCCTGTTGTAGCTAATGTTAAAAGTTTAGTCTTCATATTGTTCGTTTTTATTTTGTTCAACTATTAGAGATTATGTCGAGATTTCCTTCTGCGCCATGTTCCTCGTTTTTTCTGTGTATTAGATGCAGTATCTAATGCGTTTGGTTGCATTAGTTTGATATTTTTTAATGAAAAAATGTCAGATTTTACCATCTCTGAAAAAAGATGCTATTTTGTTAGATCTATTTTCATACCTTCTTTTGATAATGTAACATCGGGAAACACTTCCATAGCTTCGGTATGGAATCTGGTGTTGTCATTGTATTGTGATGAGTAATGACCTAAAATAAGATGCTTCACTCCCGCTTCATGTGCCACTTTGGCGGCCTCACGGGCAGTGCTATGCCCACGCTTGCGTGCAGTGAGGTGCTTATCGTCGGCGTAGGTAGCCTCATGATAAAGCCAATCGACACCTTTTACTGCTTCAATCACTTTTTGGGAAAAAGTGGTGTCGGAGCAGTAGGCATAGCTTATTGAAGGATCAGATGGGCGGGTGAGTATGGAGTTAGCTACCACTTTACCATCTTCTGTGATGAAATCCTCACCATTTCTTATACCGTTGAGCATGTAGGTTGGAACTTTGTAGAAGTCGGTCATTTCACGATTTATATGTCGGCGTTTAGGCTTCTCGGCAAAGAGGAATCCCACTGTCGGTATCCTGTGTTTGAGCGGTATGGTTGTGACGGTGATAGCGTCGTCTTCATATATGATAGCCTTGCCGTTAGGTATCACGTTGAATTTGACTTCAAACGGCATGTCGTAGGCGAAGAAATCAAGGGCATTCTTGAAAAAATCAGCACCTTCTTTAAATATATGTATGGTCATCGTTCCAGTCTTGCCCAATAATGCCAGTGTGGACAACATTCCTAATAGTCCGAAACAATGGTCGCCGTGCAGGTGGCTGATAAAAATGTTATTCAATCTGGCGAATTTGAGCCTCATACGCCTCATTTGAAGTTGGGTACCCTCGCCGCAATCTATCATAAACAAGTTGTCACGTATGTCAAGAACTTGTGAAGTTTGTAAATGTTGGGTTGTGCAAGTAGCAGAACCGCATCCTAATATATTTAGTTGAAACTTTTCCATTGTTAGGTTGTTGTATATAGTGAAGCATAAAGGTAAGAAATAATAGCAAAAACAGAACAAACAAGAAGGATAAAAAAATTACGCTACCGATTGAACTTTTAGGGCTTCACCGATGTTTTATAAATAAAGAACAACAAAAACGATAATAAAAATTACTCATAATGGAAGAAGTTAACACGTTTACTTATAAAATGTTAATGATAATCTTTTTTAAGATTTCTTTCGATAGTAATTAAAAGATATAATAGTACTTTTGGACAAGTTTTTTCATAGGATTAGATTTTTAAGGTTTTTTTGTGTGGTGTCGATGTTGTGAAACATTGGCACTTTTTTATATGTTTCTGCATTGATTATGCCGAGTTTCTATTAATTTTGTGTTATGATACTAAAAACGAGGAATATATTATTGCTTATGTTCTTAGCTTTAGCGCTCTATGCTTGCAAGCAAGGACATTCTATTTATGAGGAAGATGCTAAGATGCGTGCGATGAAGGCAGCTCAAGCTCTGATAGAGTCCGACCACAACGACACTATCCAGATGGAGCGAATGATACTAGATGCCAAGGCTATTCAGAGCGAGTATGTGTTGGCTGGTGATTCTTTGGCGGCTCAGGCGTTTGATGCTGCTTTTAAAGAATATATGCAGACTCACGATGCTCCGTTGGCTCAAGAAATTTTCTAATACTAAGTATATGATTGGGGTGAAGCGGGGAGTGATCGTATTTATCGCGTGTATGGCAGTGCTTATGGTGGCTTGCGGCTCAAATCTGCGTAATGATGGGCGTGCGGTGAGTGAACGCATAATAAAAGGGAATTTCGTAGATTCTGCTTCAGTAGCGAGAGATATAGCACTGCTTGATACAATGCTTACTCCAGTGATTTTTGGTCGTGATTTTGCGATGGCTGCTGTAGAGGCTGTTGAGCAAGATTCGGTAAAAAACGGTGCTGATCTATACAAGAGAATATCGGTGCTGAAAAAAGTATATGAGGCAAGGAAAGGTGAAAGGGCCTATCGTGAATTCTTGGAAGGAGTGCAAAGTTATATCAATCAGATGCCAGTAAAACGGCAGATGGAATTATATGCTAAGGTGTCGACCCCAAAACAGCTGGGGACTGCGTTACGCATAGACCGAAGCAAGAATTTTGCAGACTCGGCAAAGATAAAGGAACAAGTGAACGTGTTGAAGACGATATATAACGAATACGATTTGGCACAGTTCATGAAATATTATAATATGAGGTAAAAAATCAAAGAGATAAAATTATGTTGTCATTCAATGAATATCTGGCAAAAGTAAACAATGCTGTGGCTGAAATATCTTATCCAGTTGAACCGAAAGGACTTTATGATCCTATAGCTTATACTATGAGCTTGGGCGGAAAACGTATCAGACCGTCGTTGGTGTTGATGTCGTGCGATGCTTTTGGCGGAAATACTGATGTGGCGGTAAACCCTGCCGTAGGTTTGGAATTGTTCCATAATTTCACCTTGTTGCATGATGATGTTATGGATAATGCCGATATTCGTCGTGGAAAGCCTACGGTGCATGTGAAATGGGACAATAACACCGCAATATTGTCGGGCGATGCTATGTTGACTATGGCAACCCAATATATCGCTAAAGCTCCAATCGGGGTTGCGGGTAAAGTGATAGAGCTTTTTAATGCGACCGCTATGGAAATCTACGAAGGTCAACAGTATGATGTGGATTTTGAGCAACGCATGGATGTCACCGTGAGCGAGTATATCGAGATGATTCGTTTGAAAACGTCGGTACTGTTGGGATGTGCCTGCAAAGTGGGTGCTTTGATTGCCGGAGCGAGTGAGGAGGATGCTTGCAAGATATATGATTTCGGAATGAATATCGGTTTGGCATTTCAGCTTCAAGATGATTTGCTGGATGTGTACGGAGATGAGCAAACTTTCGGCAAGGCGATAGGTGGTGATATAATGAATAACAAGAAGACATATCTGCTTATAAATGCTCTTGCTTCGATGAGCGATATCGACCGTGACGAACTTGTAGGTTGGATAAATGCCGAAAATCCAGATAGGGCAGAGAAGGTAGCTGCTGTTACTCAACTTTACACCAAAGCTGGTGTGAAATGTATGGCAGAAGAAGCTATAGAGTACTATCATAAATGTGCTATCGCTATCGTAGATGCGTTGTGCATAAGTGGTGAAGCGAAGCAAGCGTTTCGAGCGTTTGCCGATATGTTGATGAGCCGAAAGAAATAAGCATGATAGATACGCACACACATATTTATTTAGAGGAGTTTGATGCCGACCGTGATGCTGTAGTGGCTCGTGCTTTGGAAAGCGGGGTGAAACATCTGGTGCTTCCTAATGTGGATTTGTCCACTATCAAGCCCATGCGTGAACTTCATGAATCTTATAGAGCCTGCACATCGATGGCTATGGGATTTCACCCTACGGAAGTTAAGGGCGATTATGCAGAAGCCTTGAAAGTTATAGAAAAGGAACTTTCGGAAAATGAGTATGTGGCAGTGGGCGAAATAGGTATTGACTTGTATTGGGACAAGACATATCGAGTTGAACAGAAGATAGTGCTTAATACCCAACTTCATTGGGCTTCTGAAATGGGATTGCCAGTGATTTTACATTGCCGTGATGGACTAGATACCATTCTTGAGGTGTTCGCTGAATATAAGGGCGACTTGCCGAATGGAGTTTTTCATAGTTTTACCGGTACTGTTGAGGATGTGCGTCGTATTCGCCAATATGGCGATTTCTATTTCGGGATAAATGGGATTGTCACATTTAAGAAATCGCAAGTTCCATCGGTGTTGCCCGAGATTGGAATGAACCGTATATTACTGGAAACAGATTCACCTTATTTAGCACCAGTTCCTAATCGAGGAAAACGTAACGAAAGTGCTAATATACCGTATATTTGCCGTTGCATAGCTGCATGTTTGGGTGAAACTGAAGATGCGGTGTCGCATGTGACTGATGTCAATGCCGAAACCCTATTCAAGAAACATTTTTGATGAGATAAATTAATTTCTTATCTTTGCGACCAGTTTTGGAGTGATGCTCGAGTGGCTGAAGAGGCACGCCTGGAAAGCGTGTATACCCCAAAAGGGTATCGGGGGTTCGAATCCCCCTCACTCCGCAATCTTCACAAAAAACACGCTAAGGGACAATAATGTCTGATGGCGTGTTATTTTCTTTAAGCCACTCTGGTATGGTGGCTCTGTAGAATATTAGTAAGAAAAGTGCGTTGCCATATCACAGATAAGCAATAATAATCTTGATACCTAAAAGACAGAAATTTATTTTAAAACTCTACGCTTATTTTTAAGCGACCACCCAAACCACGTTCAACTACATCAAACAACGTTTTTAGAGTGATATTCTCGCCGTCAGTTTCGACCTTTGAAATAAAGGTGCGTTTCTTGTTTATACGCTTTGCCACTTCTTCCTGCGTAAGACATTGTTGTTCTCTTGCAGAACGAAGTTTGAAACCAATACGTAACGCTTCAAGTTCGCGTTCAATTCTATCCCTTTCTGGAGTACCAACTTCACCGTAATATTGAGTTTTAAGTTGGTCTAATGATTTAGTATTTTTCATTTATCCTCCTCCTTTTCTTCGTAATATTCGTTCATTAATTTAACTGCTCGCTCAATTTCACCCGAAGGTGTTTTTTGCGTTTTCTTTTGAAAGCCTGATAATAGTACAACAAATTTATTGCCGTCAAAGAAACAAAAAATTCTAAAAATGTTAGAACCTAACAGTACTCTGACTTCAAAAAGTCCGTTTGTTCCCTCAATAAATCTAAGATATTGAACAGGAACACGCTCAATCTTTCGATTATGCTTAAAATTTTGATAATCTTATCACGAACTTTTTGATTTTGAGCGGCAAAAAAACTCTTCAAAATAGTGTTTGTATGTTATTACTTCTCTAACTTTCATACCGCAAAGGTAATTTATAAATTACATTCCAGCAAGAAATAAGGCTGTTTTTTAGAACCAATAGGCTGTAGTTTCTTTTTTGTCACCTTTAATTAAGGTGATATGTCGTTTGTGCTACTGATTTTTTCCGTCTACACTTTGTATCGTCACAAATGTGTGATTTTTAGTTCATAAAAAAGAATGTTACTACACCGCTAAGGTACAGTAACATTCTCTATGCGTAAAAGACAAGAATTAATTTGCTAATTTTGCAGTGATCATATCTTTAGCTTCAGTTAAACGAGTAATTAGATTTGGAAGATTATCGGCACCAAACCATTCTGTTGAGCGTGGTGTATAGCTTTTTGTTTTTACAAACACAGTCCATTTATTTTTCTCTTCATCACAATAAGCACCAATTTCTACACCATCTTTAGTTTTGTAACTAACTTCAGTATATGTATCAGGTATTGTTGGCATTAATACATTTAAAATATGATTTAGTGCATTTATACATTCATCAATTTCATCAGAATCAAGAGTCCCAATATATGTATCAGATGTATAACTACTTTTGTGTTTTGTGATTAGACGCAAACAAGCAATTTTTTTATTGTTATTAACATCTGTCATAACCAAAACTTGAAATTCAACTCCTTTGACATTTTTTAGATCATAAAAGTCTTTCTTTAAGAACGTTCCTTCTTTAGTTAAAAATGCGACAGCATCACTTTTTGATTCAGGAATTTCTTCTTTCGCTTTATCTTGAGCGAAACACCCAAGAGAAAGAATTACAAATGACAAAATAAAGAATATTTTTTTCATGTTTGTATATGTTTTATAAGTTAAAAATTGTGCGAATATATATATATATATATATATATAATTCCAAATTTTACAACATGTTTTATAATATAAAACGCTAATTGGTCACAAAACAAGTGCTTTACACCATTTGCAAAGCACTTTCATATCAGAACCAATAGGCTATATTTTCTTTTTTTGCCTTTTATAGAGCAAAAAAAGCTCACTCGAAAGAGTGGGCTTTTGATATGATTCAGCCTAATTGTAAAATGTGAGTCTATTTTACGCCATATTAATTATAATGATTAATTTTGTGACATATAAAACAATAATCTTGAAGAATGCTTAAATAGGGACCATAGGGTCTAATGATGCAATTCTGTTTTATATCTGATAAAATGAAAGAGCTGGGGAAACTTATCTTAAAGACTGGATAACTTCTTTCAATTCTGCACGCTGAGTAGGGGATGTGCCATATTCAATTTTGGTGATTATTCCATTCTTGTCAATCACGATAGTCATAGGATAGCCGTTAGTGCCTATAAATTCGGTAAATTGGGTGTCGTTGACCAATGCGATCCAGTTGAATCCTTGGTTTTCAATGACAGGTTTTGCTCGTTCAGCGTTTTCGTAAGTGGAAGAGAAGAACATAACATCAGGCATTTCATCTTTCCATTTTGAAAGTTCGGGCATCTCGGCTCTGCATGGACCGCAACCGGTAAACCACAAGTTCAGCACCATAACTTTGCCTTTAACGTCGGCATTAGTCCACGTCTTGCCGGATATGTCGGTTGCTGTAAATTGAGGGAATTTATCACCCTTTTTAATAATGTCTTGTTTGCTAATCAAGATGCCTATTCCTTTCGATTTTGCTACGGCTTCGTTGTATCGTTCGAGAAGTTCTTTGCCTTCGGCGACTTCTTCAATAGGAGTGGCATATTGAATTGCTGTTGCGGGCAAAGAGTCTGACAGTTCTAAACCTAATGCAGTAGTTCCTTGCGGAGTTTTCAGGATGTGCATTTTAGAAATGTTGGTTTTAGCGACAGGTATATTGTTGAAGAAATAACCATCAATAATTATTATTTTCTTTGGCTTTTCTTGAGCGTTAGCTCCAATGAAGAACACGAAACACAAAATAGTGAGAAATACTTTAATCGCTTTTTCCATACTAACAAAATTTTTGCAAAACTAAAAAAAACAATGGATTATCCAAAAATCAAAGTTGTTTTTTATCAATTGATGATTGCGGCAATATTTAAATATCATAATATTGAGGGAGTGTTTTTGTGGCGGTTAGTCGGGTTAGGATTTCGGTGGTGGCTGTTGACGGATGAAGGGTAATGATGTCAGGGTCTTTTGCATACCATGTCAGTTGCTTCTTGGCGTATACCCGGGTGTTCTTCTTGATGCGTTCGCAAGCTGTAGTGAAATCCATAGTACCGTCAAAATAGGCGAACATTTCTTTGTAGCCTACAGTGTTCAGTGAGTTCAAATGGCGTAAATGGTAAACGTTGC
>CAZSHA010000042.1:0-19843 GCA_964606575.1 uncultured Muribaculaceae bacterium
CTGTTATCGCTGCAGAAGTGGATGCTAACGACTTCGATATGTTCGTTTCTATCCATTCTAATGCTGCAACTGATGGCAACCGTGTAAACTATCTGTATTTTGCATGGGATAATAGTTATCATTCTTCAAGTGGTACTATAAAGGACGGTTATAGCGAAGAAGGCGCAAGCGTTAGAGATCTTAGTATAGAAATGGCTATGGCAGGTTGGAATCACCGTATTGCTGACCGTCATGCAAACTGGTCGCACTATGATGTAAAGGTTTCTGCTGCTGATTTTGCAGCTGTTTCAGCTGGTCAAAAGGCTAAAATCGGTTGGCAAAATCTTGGCGTGTTGAACCACACAGTTCCAGGCTATCTAGTAGAAGGTTATTTCCATACTTATCAACCATTGCGTCACCGTTACATGAACTGGGACGTATGTCACCTGGAAGGTGTGCATTATGCTCGCGGTATAGCTGACTATTTCGGTTGGGAAGTGAATGAAACTAAGGGTGAGATTTACGGTGTAATCCGTGACTTACATGAGAAATTCACTCACGATTTCTATACTCCAGCAGCAGGTTCAAACGACGTTTACAAACCATTGAACGATGTTGATGTGGCTCTATTGCAAGGCAACGATACAGTGGCAACTTACAAGACTGACGATGAATACAATGGAGTATTCGTATTCAAGGATTTGGAACCGGGTGAATACATTATTAAGGTTTCTCATCCTGAATATAAAGAAATCGATCCGGCTACAGTAGTTGTGACTTCTCGTGAAGCTCAATATCCTGAAATCTTCATTGAGAACGTAAACTATGTACCTCCAACAATCACTTACGTTAACTATCCAGACTCAACTGCTGGTAAGGAAGACTATGTATTGAAGTCTAAATATAAGCTTTACAGCGATGGTGAATTTGATGCTTTGGCAGAAACATTGAAGGATAAGACTATCCGTCGTACAATCTTGCGTTACGATACTCTTTATGTTCTTGCAGTTGACTCTTTGAACGCTCCAACTCTATTGGTTGCTGATGCTAAGAATAATAAGGTGGTAGCTGAAATATCTACCGAAGGTTGTGAAGGTACTCACATGAACCTATCTGACATCCAAGTTACAGCTGACGGTTATCTTCTTGGTTGCTCTAAGGAATGGAACCAATATAGTGAAACCGAGATGTATACAACTGGTGATGCTAACCATACTAAATATGGATATGGTGACGTGCGTGGTGAATGCTGGGTTTACAAGTGGGAAAAGGATGCCAACGGCTATCCTACAGGTAATCCTATTCAATGGGTATCTACTCAAGGTACAGGTAACTGGTACCGTGCTATCGTAGGTGAAACATTTGCTTATACGGGAACTCTAGAAGAAGGTCAAATCGTACTTTCTGCTCAAACAGCAACTGCTGTGGCTGTACGAAACCAAGTAATTGACATTGCAGATGGTGTCGAGATGAGCGAAAGCTATAGCCAACCATTCCTTGACGGTGCTGCTGCTTCTGTTGGAACAACTTCTCTAGGCGAAACATATAAGTATGTTACTTCTCCTCTTGATGATAAGCACTATTTCGTGGTAAGCTCAGGTGATGCTCCTATCTATGAGTGCGTATTTACACATGGTAATACGGTTAATCAAATTTCTAAGCTAAGCACTGACGTTGTAGCTGCTAATACTCCAAATGTAAGTTTCTTCAAGTATGCTGGAAAATCATTGATGGTTGCTCCTGACATGACTGCTGATGGCAAGGTTGCTGGTATTAAGTTGGTTGAACTAGTTAATGGACTTGATAGCGTTAATGTTATCACATTGACTGGTGCTGCAATCGAGCCTGTGGAATGTGCATACGCTGCTGCTCACGGTAAGTTGGATCTTGAATTTGATGCTGTTACTGGTTATGTATCAGATGCACAAATCGACTTGATGTTGATTACCGATGCTAATGTAGTTAAACTTACTGCTGAAATTCCTGCCGCTAAACAAGTTACTCCAGGTTCAGGTACTGCTAACCCATTCGCATACGAATTGGACGGTGCTGTATCTGACAAGACGTTGAACGTAAGCTATAAGTTGAACGTTGCAGCTGCTTCTGTTCGAGTTGTAGTTAAGAATGAGGCTGGTGATGAGGTTGCTTCTGCTGAGGGCGGTGCTGCAGCTGGTGCTAATACTGCTGTTGTTGCTCTAGACAATGTTGCTACTGGCACATACAACTGGGAAGTTGAAGTAACAGGCGACGCTAAGACTACTGTAGCTGAGTTCGTTTCTTGGAACTTCTATCACCCATGCGGTATTGATGTTGATAATAGCATGGAAAGCCCATCATTCGGTACATTGTTCGTTGCCGAAGGTTACACTGACGGTAAGACAACCGGTTACGTGAGCGCGCAAGCTGACGGAACAGACGGTGGTGGTCTATATATGTTCAACCCAGCTGGAGAAGGCATTAAGAATGAAGCTACAGGTGCTTATCGTTTCTATGGCGAAGGCTTAACTCATTCTAAGTACTACAATACATCTTCTTCTGGTGGTGACTTCAGCAAGGTTGCTGTAGCTGAGGACGGTCGTGTATTCGTTACTCGTTACAATACTCAAGGTGACTATATCCTTTCAGCTCCTAGTGTTGCTGAATTGGCAAAGACTGGAAAACTTACTTCTCTAGTTGCTGGTTTGGAAATGACTGACACTAAGGTTTACCTAGATGCTGATAGCAGTTTCTTGGTTGGTCCTGTACAAAGCTTCGATGTTAAGGGCTCAGGAGAAGATACTAAACTTCTTGCTATAACTCGTGCTTCAGATGCGTGTGAAACAGGTGCAAGCCTTAACCGTATTGTTGAATACTCTATAGGTACAGCTGAATCACTTCCAACACCAGAACCGACTGCAATCGATATGAAGTATACAATTTCTTACGATAAGTCAGTTAATATTGCATACGACAACCGTGGTGGTATCTGGTATTGCCAATATCGTGGTACTCCAGATAATTCAACCCCTGCTTTGGTTTATGTTGATGAGAGCGGTGAAGAACAATACTTCGAAGGTGTTGGCGGTAAGTCACGTCGTCGTGCTGCTGTATCAGTAAGCCCTGACGGAACACGTCTAGTAGCTGCTAGCGCTGCGGGTTACTTCTCAATCTATGATATAGAAGTAGATGAAGTTTCTGGTGCTGTTGAATTGGTTGAAACTTATTGTGTAAAACACGGTATGGGTAATAACCTATATGCTTTGGCATGGGATGCTGCTGGCAACGTATATGGCGGTAATGCATCTGGTGAGTATGTGAAGGGATTCTCTACTCCACGTGCTAACAATGCGTTTGCAACTAAGGCTGCTTCTAAGTATGCATTTGAATATGTAGGTTCTGCCGTTGAAACTATATTGGAAGACGCTAATGCTCCAGTAGAATACTACAATTTGCAAGGTATCAAGGTTGAGAACCCAAGCAAGGGTATCTACATCAAGAAGCAAGGTCGCAAAACTACAAAAGTTGTGCTATAAGAATAACCACAGCTAAATGCTGACAATAAGAGCCGCTCCTGAATTAGGAACGGCTCTTTTTTATAATGCCGTTAGGCGTTTTGTGTGAGTGATGCAGGTTGGGATTTCGTGTGCGTAGTGAGTCACATATATGAGTGTCATGCCAGGCTGTTGTGCTATGCGTTCGATAGCACTTGCCACAAGCTCTTTTTTTCTCATGTCTAGTCCGTGAAGTGGCTCGTCGAGTATGAGCAAAGGGGCATTCTTCAGTAATGTGCGAGCAATGAGTGCAAGGCGTTGCTCGCCAGAAGATAGTGAGGGAAAACGTCGATTTGCAAGATGCTCAATCCCAAATACTTTCAACCATTGGGATGCTACGGCTTTCTGCTCCTCGCTAGGGCGACGAAAACATCCTATGTTATCAAAGAATCCGGATGCTACCACGGTGAGTAAGTCTGACACGTCATTGAAGTACAGGTGCATTTCGGGAGAGATATAGCCGATTCGTCGTTTAATGTCCCAAATGCTTTCGCCGGTTCCGCGTTTATGGTCGAACAGGGTGATGTCGTTGCGATAGCCTTGCGGGTTGTCGGCATACACAAGACTTAGCAAGGTACTTTTCCCGCTTCCGTTATCTCCTAGCAATGCCCATTTCTCTCCAGCTTTTACGGTCCAAGAAACATCATGCAAAATGATGTTTTTCCCATAATGTATGTTGCAGTTTCTTAATTCAATCGCATTGTCGAAGTCTATAGAACCGCAATCGGGAGCTATTGGCATACAGGTCAGCTCTTTTTTATCGCAAAAAAGTTGTTCGGCTTCCTTTATGGTCAAATCGTTTGCCTCAACCATTTTTCCTATAGTCATTTCCTTCATAGGGAGAAGGTAGTTGCAGAAATTAGGTATGTCGATGGTGTTGCATAGAAGCAAGACAACTGCGGTGCCTTCGCTCATGATATGGCTGATAAGTTCGTTTAACAAATCACGGGATTGTGCATCAAGACCGATATACGGGTTGTCAATTATCAGAATATCAGGAATGTTAGAGAAAAGGTTGATGATAAGGAATTTGCGAAGTTCGCCGCTTGACAGGTAGTTGATGCGTTTGTGAAGAATGTCATATAGCGACAGCCGTTCACATAGCTCATTCCAACGTTCTTGTGGTATCCTGTCCTTTATGATTTCTTCGACAGTGGGTATGTCCTCGTTTTGAGTCGATTCGAAACGCTGTTGATAATAAGAGGCATTGCATCCGGTGAGCGAATGGATGTCGGAAAATTCAATGTTGTTGATTGTAAGAGATTTCTTGTCGCCATGAATAACATTGGTGCAAATGTTCCAACCTTTCTCGATGATTTTACCTAATGTGGTTTTCCCGCTACCGTTAGCGCCAATAATAGCATAGCACTTGCCACGTGTTATGGAAAATTGGTGAGGGTTCTGCAAGGTGCGGCCCATATATTGCAGTTTTTTGCTCACTGCCGTGAGCAATATATCTTCGTTTACCATATAATTGCAGATTTATAAAACTAAAATTAGCGTTCAGTATGCTAATTACGTGGCACAAAGTTACTGAAAATTCAGGCTAAAAGTTTACCTTTGTCACCAATATTTCCAAAAGGTGCGGAATTGTTGAAGCGCGATTATGTGATAATAAAAGTAAATGCTTCTTAAACCGCATTGCAGGGCGGCGTGTTGTATATGTATAGGATATGGAAAAATGAGAAAATGAAAGATAGGCAAGAGTCTTACGGTAGTTGTGATTGTGAGGTCGTACCTCAATCTCCGTTGGTTTTTAAGAATCTTACGATTGATTCTCTTGATGAGATATATCCGTATTTGAAAAAATTTAGGGGCATGTCCTGCGATTATACGGCAGGAGGTATATTCATGTGGATTGACTACTTCAAGTATAAATATTGCGTTCACAAAAACACCCTTTTCTTAAAAGGCGCGGCAGAAGACAATTTGCAGCGTAAGGCGTTCTCTTTGCCGATAGGAGAATTGCCGTTAAGCGAATCGGTAAAGGTACTATATGATTATTGTGAGGAGCATGGGTGTCGGTTGGAGTTTTCTGCAATAACGGATGCTTGGATAGATAATTTTAAGGAGTTGAATCCTAAACAAATCACTCCATTGACACAGTGGAGCGATTATATATATGAGATAGAATCGCTTGCTACGTTGAAAGGCAAGAAATTAGGCAAAAAACGCAATCATTGCAACCGCTTTGCCTTGGATAATCCCGATTCATCGTTGGAACCTATTATTCCTTGCAACCTAGATGCGGTGGAGCATTGTTTTGATCATGTGTGCCATGAAGGGAAAATATCACCTATGGCGCTTTATGAGCGTGAACAGGTGTGGAAAGTGCTTGCTAGGCTTGAACGTTATCCTTTTGAGTCAATGTGTTTGAAAAGCGGTGACAAGGTAGTGGCGTTCACTATAGGCGAGGTGGTGAATAATGTGCTTCATGTGCATGTGGAGAAGTCGTTGCGTGAAGTGCAAGGGGCTGCCGAAACCATCAATTGCCGTTTTGCCCAATACATACGTGATAAATATCCTCAAGTAGGGTGGGTAAACCGTCAGGACGATGCAGGTGACGAGGGCTTGCGTCAAGCAAAGTTGTCCTATTACCCGGCGCGCTTACTGTCTAAGTATAATGTGATATTCTAGCATGATGTTTTCTGCTTCAATTGTTATATAAGTATAATAGTTACACATATTTGCGTAATTTTTACTATTTTTGTGTTTTTGATGAAAATAACTAAATAAAGATATAATGGGCGCTAAGAGATCGGATAGCATCGTACTTATTCCTACTTATAATGAGAAGGAGAATATATCGAAGATAATAGAGGCAGTCATGGGGTTGGAGCATCAATTTGACATTCTTGTGATTGATGACAATTCACCTGACGGAACTGCCGCTATAGTAGAAGATATTATGAAGCGTGAGCCTCGTTTGCACATTATGAAGCGTGCAGGCAAGCAAGGACTTGGAACGGCTTATATTGCGGGGTTTAAGTGGGCTATTGAGAACAAGTATGACTATATTATTGAGATGGATGCTGATTTCTCCCATAATCCTAACGATTTGATTCCGCTTCGTTCGGCTTGTGCCGATGAAGGGTCTGACGTTTCGATAGGATCTCGATATATTACGGGTGTAAATGTAGTGAATTGGCCTATGGGACGTGTGCTTATGTCTTATTATGCTTCTGCATACGTGCGTATGGTGACTGGTATGAGCGTGCGTGACACCACAGCAGGTTTTGTGTGCTATCGCCGTAGAGTGCTTGAATCCATAGAGCTTGACAAGATTCAATTCAAGGGCTATGCGTTCCAGATAGAAATGAAATTCACCGCCTATAAATTGGGCTTTAAGATAAAGGAAGTGCCTATCGTCTTTGTGAATCGAGTGCTTGGCACGAGCAAGATGAATTCTAGCATCTTCGGAGAAGCTGTGTTTGGCGTGATAAAGTTGAAAGTTGGCAGTTGGTTCAAGTCGTATAAGAAATGAAGCGTATAATTTACAATGCCGAGATTGTCAACGAGGGTAAGCGGTTTACTGGTTATGTGGTGATAGACGGTGAGTTTATCGCGCAGGTAACCGAGGGAGTGCCTTCTAATGAGTTGCTTGACCAGTGTGATGTGAAAACCGATGCTGAAGGGATGTTGCTTTTACCGGGAGCGATTGACGATCAAGTGCATTTCCGAGAGCCGGGATTGACGCATAAGGCCGACATAGAGAGTGAATCCCATGCGGCTGTAGCTGGAGGTGTCACATCGTTTATGGATATGCCTAATACGAAGCCGGCAACGACTACAATTGAGTTGCTTGAACAAAAATATGACCGTGCGGCTCAAGTGTCGCCAGCAAATTATAGTTTTTATATAGGAGCAACGAATGAGAATATTGCAGAGCTTCGCCATGCCGATTTTTCCCAGATCTGCGGAGTAAAAGTTTTCATGGGTTCATCCACTGGTAATATGCTTGTGGATAATAAGGAAACATTGCGGAGTATCTTCAGAGAGATACCGTCAATTGTTGCTATTCATAGCGAGGATGAAGCTGTTATAAATCGTAATAAGGAATATTATGCCAGTCGTTTCGGCGACAATCTGCCTGTTCAGTTTCATCCGCTTGTGCGTAGTGCCGAAGCATGTTATGTGAGTACGGCAAGAGCTGTAGAGATGGCGCATGAGTGTGGAACTAGGCTTCATGTGTTGCACCTGTCAACAGCTAGAGAACTGTCGTTGTTCGACTGCAAGCCGTTAGTAGAAAAGCAGATTACGGCAGAGGTGTGTGTGCATCATCTGTGGTTTAGCGATAATGATTATGCCAATTGCGGTAATAGGATAAAGTGCAATCCGGCAGTAAAGACCTATGGCGATAGAGAAGCATTGCGCTCGGGGCTTAAATCGGGATTGATTGATGTGGTTGCTACCGATCATGCTCCACACTTGTTGAGTGAGAAAGAAGGCGGTTGTTTCAAAGCCGCATCCGGAATGCCCCTTGTTCAGTATTCGTTGGTTGCCATGCTGGAAATGGCGCGTAAAGGCATATTCACGGTAGAAACAGTGGTTGATAAAATGTGTCATGCACCGGCGGTTCTATATAGGATAAATAACCGCGGATTTATACGAGAGGGCTATTATGCCGATTTGGTGCTAGTAGATACAGAGGCTTCATATGTTGTTGAAGCTGATGATATTAAGTCGAAATGCCGATGGTCGCCTTTTGAGGGAGTGCGTTTACATAGTAGAGTGTGTATGACTATCGTAAACGGAACTACGGTTTATGAGAATGGCAAGGTTATAGGAAGTGCAGTTGGAAAACGATTGACGTTTAAATTATGAAACAATAATATTGTCCTAAAATAGTAGAATTAATTTTAAAAGTAAGAATCTATGGAACATCATCATTATGGCGGATTAAGTCATGAAGAAGTATTGGAGAGCAGAAAAAAACACGGAGTGAATATTTTGACTCCGCCTGAAAGAACATCACTGTGGGTACAATTCTTGGAAAAATTCAGCGACCCGCTAATCCGCATCTTGCTGGTGGCGTTGCTGTTGTCGGTTGGAATCTCAGCCTATGAGGCATTTTGGTTGGGACATGATATGTCGGTATTCTTAGAGCCTCTAGGTATATTTGTAGCTATTATGCTTGCTACAGTAGTAGGATTTATCGTTGAGGTTAATGCCAACAAGAAGTTTCAATTGCTGAACCAAGTGAGCGATGATATAATGGTGAAAGTGGTGCGTGACGGCAAGATTACCGAAGTGACTCGAAAAGATATAGTGGTAGGTGATGTGGTTATGCTTGAAACAGGCGAAGAAGTGCCTGCCGACGGCGAATTGCTAGATAGCATGTTGTTGAGTATAAACGAGAGTACGCTCACAGGTGAACCAATGATAAACAAGTCGCATAAGCCGCATAAAGCAAAGAATGAGGAGAAAGAAGTTACATATCCTTCCAATCATGTGATGCGTGGCACCACTGTTATGGAAGGGCACGGTGTGATGCGTGTGTTTGCAGTAGGCGATAGTACAGAGTATGGTAAGGTCTATACCGAGGCTCAGATTGAGGACAATCGAAAAACTCCATTGTTCGAGCAGTTTGACCGTTTAGGTAAGGTGATATCGGTGATGAGCTATGTTGTGGCTGGTATCATATTGATAGGTCGTTTTGCTATGTATGATTATGGTACTGAAATATTCACAGCCGATTTCTTAAACTATTGTATGGTGACTATCATGCTTGCAGTCACGTTGATTGTGGTGTCAGTGCCTGAAGGTTTGCCGATGAGTGTTACGTTAAGCCTTGCGTTGAGTATGCGTCGCATGTTGAAAGCTAATAATTTAGTGAGGAAGATGCACGCATGTGAAACGATGGGTGCTACCAACATAATTTGTACTGACAAGACCGGTACGCTCACTCAAAATCAAATGAGCGTGCATGAGGCGCATTTCTTCGCGCTTGATAAGGAAACTGCGTTCGGCACAGACGAGAAGTCGAAGATAATAGCCGAGGGTATAGCGTGCAATTCTACAGCATATATCGACGATACCAACACAGAGAAGCCGAAAGCCTTGGGTAATCCTACCGAAGGAGCTTTATTGTTGTGGCTGAGAGCTAATAAGGCTGATTATCTGCCAATTAGAGAAAATTCCCAAATAGTGGAGCAATTGCCGTTCTCGACAGAGCGTAAATATATGGCAACTGTTGTAGATAGCAAGTTGCTAGGAAAGAAAGTGCTTTATGTGAAGGGCGCTCCCGAGATTCTATTGGGAATATGTAAGACTTTTGCCAGTGGGGTGAGCAAGGAGCGTATACATGATATGTTGTTAGGCTTCCAAGCTAAGGCGATGCGTACTTTGGCGTTCGCATATCAAGTGCTTGAGGATGGAGATAAGGCTATTGAGCATAATAAGGTGGTAGCGAACCGTTTGGAATTTATGGGAATTGTCGCTATTGCCGATCCGGTGCGTGCCGAAGTTCCTGCTGCTATCAATGATTGTCTAGGCGCGGGTATCGAGGTGAAAATCGTTACAGGCGACACAATGGGTACGGCTACCGAGATTGGTCGTCAAGTGGGTTTGTGGAAAGAAGACGATAGCCATGAAGTACACCATATTTCAGGACCTGATTTTGCCGCACTTGACGATGCGGAGGCTCAAAAGCGTGCCTTGAGTTTGAAAATCATGTCGCGCGCGCGTCCTAGCGACAAATCACGCCTTGTGAATCTGTTGCAAGATGCTGGCAAGGTGGTGGCTGTGACTGGTGACGGTACTAACGATGCGCCAGCATTGAATGCGGCACAAGTGGGATTGTCGATGGGTGACGGAACATCGGTGGCTAAAGAAGCGAGCGACATCACGATTGTCGACAACTCATTTGCAAGTATATCGAAAGCGGTAATGTGGGGACGTTCCCTATATAAGAATATCCAACGTTTTATTTTATTCCAAATAACTGTTAACGTTGTGGCTTGTGCTATCGTGGCTATGGGTGCTTTTATGAGTTATCAATCACCGTTGACTGTAACGCAGATGCTATGGGTGAATTTGATAATGGACACCTTTGCGGCTCTAGCGTTCGCTTCATTGCCTGCTTCAATGAGCGTAATGAAGGAGAAACCTAGGAAAAGTACCGATTTTATTATCTCAAAACCTATGTGGAGGTATATTTTCGGAGTCGGTGCTTTGTTCATCTTGTTTTTGTTCGGATTGTTGCAATATTTCAAGAACACTAGTGTGGAAAGCATGACCCAATTCAATGTGCTTGGCTACTTCCGTTGCTATTTTGATTTCCATTATAGCTCAATGGATGTAATGACCGTGGCTGAATGTACCATGTTCTTTACGATATTCGTGTTCTTGCAGTTCTGGAGCTTGTTCAATGTTAAGTGTTTCGATTCCGAAGAAGGTATATTTAGCAAGTTGGCTGACTCTAAAGTGTTCTTCACTTCGGTATTGGTGATTTTTGTTGGTCAAGTGCTTATCGTTCAGTTTGGCGGCAAGATGTTCAGCGTTACTTCGCTTGAGGTGATGGATTGGGTGTATATCGTTGCTATAACATCGATTGTATTCTGGATAGGCAGTGCCTACCGAGTGGTTAAGAAGATAGCGGCTTGATACAAGTCTGTAGTGCTATAGATAATGGCTCTCCTTGCTAAAAAGGGGAGCTATTTCTTTTGAGTGGTGGTGTTTTATCGTTCAAATCAATTTCAAAAAGTCAACTGTAAAAAAAACTATATGGATGTAAAAATAGTTAAAATTAATTTTCTGATGCAACGATTTAGTATATTGCTTCGTCTAATAGATGAAACTTAACAAAAATGGTGATATGCGAAAAGTATTTCTATTAGCCGTCGGTATGACGGCATTGTCAGCCGTAGCTCAATATGTTGCGAAAGGTGTAGTAACAGACTCGGCAGGAGTGAGCGAGCCATACGCTACGGTGAGAATCTACAGTCAGGATAATAAAGAAAAACCAGTGAAAGTGGGTGTGACCGACTTGAATGGCAGTTTTAGCCAAGAGCTGAAGCATGCGGGGCAATATATGCTCCAAATAAAGTCGGTGGGAAAACTTCCTATAGAGGAGAATTTCACGTTGACGGCAAGCGAGAAAGTAAAAGATTTCGGCACATTGATAATAAAGAACGATGCCAATACGCTTGCAGGCGTGGAGGTCGTGGCTCAAAAACCGCTGGTAACAACCGAGATAGACCGTATAAGTTACGATATTCAAGCCGATGAAGATAGCAAGACAAACACAATCTTTGAAATGTTGAAGAAAGTGCCTATGGTGACTGTTGACGGTGAGGATAATATTAAAGTTAACGGTAGCAGCAATTTCAAGATTTACAAGAACGGTCGTCCCAACTCTAGTTGGAGCAACAATCCTAAAGAGGTGCTGAAGTCTATACCGGCTAGCATGATAAAGCGTATAGAAGTCATCACCGAGCCTGGAGCTAAATATGATGCTGAGGGCGTGAGCGGAATTTTGAATATAATTACCGATAATAACAGCATTATCAATGGTGTGTTAGGTAGCGCGGGTGTTAATGTGAATAATACTGGCACGTATGGTGGAAGCGTATATTTGACCACCCAAGTGGGAAAACTTACTACAACAGCTTTGTATCATTACAGCAAGATGGGTAAAGAAAACGTTAGTTATGGCGGTGAGATGGAAAATATATATGTAGCTTCGGGCAATCGCTATAAATCGAAAAACATTATAGATGATGCAAAAGGCGAGTTCCATTATGGAAATCTTGAGGCTAGTTATGAGATTGATACTTTGAATCTTATAACGTTCTCTTTCGGAGGTTATTATTATGATTTCAATTACAACAATATTATCACAAATGCAGGAATGTATAGACCCGATGGCAGCAACATATACTCATTTGGTGGAAAAAATATTATGGGTTTGAAATATTTTGATTTCAACGGCAAATTGGATTATCAGCATTTGACAAAAAATAAGGGCGAGGCTATAACCTTATCTTATTTGTTGTCCACTACCAATCAAGATAACGAAGCGGAAGAATCATATTATGACATGCAGAATTTCCCGCTTGACTATGACAGCTTATTGACCGATAGTAAATTGCATTTCTATGAGCATACTTTCCAGTTTGACTGGACACGTCCGTTTGCCGAAAAGCACAAAGTGGAAATGGGATTAAAATATATACTTCGCCAGAACTTTAGTGAAACACTAAATGATTATAACAACGGTCAGGATGTATTCACCGATTTCGACCACACGACCCATGTGGGAGCAGCCTATGGCGAATATTCTTTCAATAGCAGCAAGTGGGGTGCAAGAGCTGGTTTGCGTTATGAGTTGGCGCATTTGAAGGGCGAGTATAAGAAATCCAACGAGCCGTCTTTCAGTAGCGATATAGGCGACTTAGTGCCTACTCTAAGCGGTAGTTATAAGATAAATGATGCTAATTCGTTGAAATTGAATTTTTCTGTACGTATCAATCGACCTGGCATAATTTATTTGAATCCGGCTAAAGAGATTACGCCAGTTAGTGTGTGGCAAGGAAATCCTAATCTGAAGAGTACTCGTCGCAACTCTTTAAGACTCACTTACACCCTTATAAAGCCTAAAATCACATTTAACACATCAGTTAGTGGCACATGGGCTGATAATGCCTTAATGAATTATGATTATGTGGAGAATGATGTAAAATATAGCACTTATGCCAATAATGGCAAGGCGCGCCACTTCTCATGGAGCGGATATGCTCAGATAACGGCTACCGAGTCGACTAAAATCACATTTAATGGCTCGTTGAGTTATGCGAGGTACTCTGGTCCTATGGGATTGAAGAATAGCGGTTGGGGATATAATTATTATGCTTCGTTGAGCCAGTCACTGCCGTGGAAATTAAAGCTAGGTGCCGATAGCTATTATTATAAGGATGCGGCTTCTGGCTTGTATACAAAAGGTGGTTCATTCTCTCAATATAGCTTTAGCCTAAGCCGCTTCTTCTTGAAAGATGATCGTTTGACTGTGAGGGTAGCGGCACAAAACATATTCTCCGATAAGTATAGGAAGGGTGAGAGCCGCACCGTGCAGGGTGACGTGTTGGGCAACAGTGCTTATTACAATTTGCAAAGGGCATTCGGAGTGAGCATCTCTTATCGCTTTGGCTCACTAAATGCAAGTGTTAAAAAGACCAATAAGACCATCTCCAATGATGACCTTGAGGGGCGTAAATAAAAACTTTGTTACTGCTATAAAAAGCAAAAATGCCTCGCTCTCACGAGCCGGGCATTTCTTTTTTATGAATAGAATCTATAAATAATAGAAAAGTGCAATCGTTTATAAAACGAATTTGCGCAAAGGTGGGGCTAGTTTTCTGTATCGGAAAGGTCTGTTTGCGAAAATTTTGTCCCAAAACTCGTAAAATAAGAAATAAAGCGAAAAAAAATGCCTATATTTGTGGTGTATAACACATAATTATGAGGAAGGTAGAGAAAAAGAATATGATAAAAGTCACCGATTTTGATAAGTTGATAAATCCTGACAAAATAGATGACGACGTATTTATCTTTGACGATATCAGGAGCATAACTATCGATGACACCCCTGTAATGATAGAGATGCCTATTTTTGTGCTTTGCGTGCAAGGATGTGCTAGTGTTGAGTTGAACCTGAAAGAGTATCAAGTGCCAGCGAACAGCCTAGTTACGCTCATGCCCGACCACATATTGCACGGCTACAAGCACACCGAAGATTTTAAAGGGCTGTTTATTGCCGTGAGCAATCGTTGCGTGGACGAACTTATCCCTGATATACTCACTGCGTTGCCAGCCGTGATGACTTTTCGCACATCCCCAGTTATTGAGCTTACTGGTGAGGAAATGGATATGTTGAAGAAGATGCACTCTTTTTTGTGGATGCTTATACGCTCCGAGGTGGGAATTTACAAGAAAAAAGTTGTGAATGGCATGTTGCAGTCTTTGCTATATGTCGCTCTTTCGGCTTATAAGACACGGAATATGTATACCGCTGTGAAGCGTTCCCGCAACGAGGAGATATTTTTTAATTTTTTCACCCTGTTGGAGCATAATTTCCGTGAACAACGTTCGGTGCAGTTTTATGCCGATAAGTTATGTATTACGCCCAAGCACTTGTCCACCGTAGTGAAATCGGTGAGTGGACGAACCGCAGGGTCGTGGATTGACGGCTATGTGATACTAGCAGCTAAGGTGATGTTACGTTCGTCGGCTAATACTATTCAAGAAATTAGCGTGGCTCTGAATTTCCCCAATCAGTCTTTTTTCGGCAAGTATTTCAAGCAACATGTGGGTATTCCTCCACGAGAATATAGATTGAAGAACGAATCGGAATAGGTTGAGCCGATGAGTAAATACTTATTTACAATCTTATTGGGCTTTAAGTGTTTTTATTTACTGGAAAAAACATTACATTTGTGCTATTACTATGAGATAAGAGAAATGACCATATAACAATTAGAACTAACAACTTAAAACTAACTATTTATGAGTAAAAAACTATTCAGTTTGCTAGCATTCGTGGCAATGTCATTAATAATGTGGGCTGATTCTTTCACCGGTGTGAACGGTGAAACGTTCACCTATACGGTGCAAAGCACAAGCACACCAAGCTCGGGCGTAAAGCACACGCGTATGAGATTTTCAGCTCCTAACACGACCAATGTGAGCATTGTAGAAGTAGATATGACTGATCCTACTGTGCGTGTAGAGGCTTTTATGGGGCAGGATAAAATGTTTAAGACTGAAACTCTTACGGCTTTCGATACTCGCAAGAGGGCTGAAGGGCGTAATCCTGTTGCTATCGCCAATGCTCATTTCTGGTCAATGTCGACCCAAACTGGAACTGATGCTGGCGTGTATGCTACCACAACTTTGCTGGGGGGGGCTATGGTAAACGGTTCAATAATTACTGAAACAAATTCTCAACAAGACCAATGGAATGGCGGTCCTGCTGATAACGGAGATAGGTTTCATGGAGTCATGGGAATAACGACCGACGGCAAAGCTTATATAGGCTCATACCAAACTCTTGCTAAGGTGATATGCGCAGCAAGAGGAATCGATTATCTTACCGCATCGGAGGTGAATAAGTATTGCCACGTGGGCGGTGTTTTGGCTATGTTTACACCTGAGTTCACGAGTACAAAGGCGATAAAAATTATAGATTCTACATCGAAGCAGGCTGGAACAGATGTTACTGGAACAGCGGAGTCAACCGAATTATACTTGAAATTGAAATCGGGATATACCGTGGGCTACAACAAGGATATTGTTGCTACAGTCGAGAAAGTGGGGACAAACGAGGCTTCTATCACTCGTGGCGATTATGACTTTGTGCTTGTTGCTACTGCCGGTACTAATAAGACTTGGCTTGACAAGATTCAAGTGGGAGATGAGATGACACTTAAATATTATTGGCATAGCTGTACCGATGCTACTGATATTCCAAGTTTTGAAAACTTGATAGCGGGAAATGCTATAGTGATGAAAGACGGAGCATTAACCGACCGTAATACTAATGAAGATTATAATAGCACAGCTTATGCTCGTACTTTATACGGCGTGAGCTCAGATAATAAGAAACTTATTATGGCAGTCGTTGATAAAGGTTCTAATAATTCTGAGGGAATTTCATACGGAACAACAACGGCTCGCATGGCATGTATAATGAAACAATTTGGTGCCGATGATGTGCTTAATTGTGACGGTGGTGGTTCGGCTCAGCTTGTTGTAGACGGTACGCAAGTTTCAAAATCTAGTGATTCAGGAGGAATACGTGCCGTAGCATCGGGTATCGTTGTGTATTCGACCGATACATCCGGCGATGATACAGAAACCGATATTTATACCGAAGTTACGCCTGCATCGGGTACTGCCAATCCTTATGCTTTTGAAGTGAATGGCTCGGTTGCAGATAACAAGTTGACGGTGAATTATGTGCTTAATACTGCCGCTGCTAGTGTTGCCGTAGTTATTAAGAAAGACGGTAGCATAGTGAAGACCATTGATTTGGGTAGCGATTATTGCACCGAAGCTGTCCATACGGCTACAGTGGAACTTTCAGGATTGAATAAAGGTGATTATACATGGGGTATTCAAGTGACAGGCGAGGCTAAGAGTGCCGTGCAAGAATTCAAGTCGTTGCGTTTTAATCATCCTCAAGGTATAGACACCGACCGCAACTTTGAAAGTCCTTATTTCGGTCGTATTTACGTTACCGAGGGACGTTCAACAACCAATGAGGCGCATTATAGCTATGCTAACGGTGGTCAAGGACTATATATGTTCACTCCAAGATTCGTTGGTATTCAAAACTGGATAACTGGTACTTATGCTCACACTGGCGGCGTTACTTTTGACCAGACTGTGGGAACAAAGAGCGGTGCCGACTTCCGTAAAGTGCGTGTGGCAGAGGACGGACGTATTTTTGTGACTCGTCAGAACGATAGCGGTGATTATTTGCTTGAAGTGCCAGATGTTAACAGCGTGGTACAAACTAATGCGGCATTTACCTCGGTTTTCTCTGGTGGTTCATTGAATACAACCACGTATGCCTATGAGAATGGAAGCACATTTGTTTCAGCTCCAAATATAGGTTTTGACTTGAAAGGCTCGGGTGATGATTTAACGTTGGCTATGTTATCAGGTCAAGCAACTCAGTTCTCTTCAAATGCAACTTCTGCTACTAGGGTTGATGAATATAAATTAGGCACAAATGCAAACTGGAGCAGTGCTCCAAGTCCTATTTCTCAATTATCAGGACAATATACCGTTAACTATTCGGGTACAAATTTGTGCTATGATAACAAGGGCGGTATCTGGTATAGCCAATATAGGGATGAGCCTTCTACAACAAATCCAGCACTTGTATATATAGCGGCTGATGGAGAAATACGTTTTGCCGATATTGAAACCGCAAGAGGCGGTGGCGGTATACGCTTCAATCATGATTTTACACAGATTGCGATGGCAAGCTCATTGACAACGTTCTCTATTTACAATGTATCTTATTCTGATACCGGAAATCCTATTCTTGACGAACAAGTGCGTATAACACACGGAATGGGCAAGAATATAAACGATTTTGCATGGGACAGGGCAAATAATATTTATGTCGTGGGTAACACAAGCGAATATTTGAAGGCATTCAGTATACCACGTGCTAATAACACATTTGTCACAGACGCAGCTTCTACTTATGGATTTACAATTGAAGTAGCTGATTTAAGTGTGAACGAAGAGGCCGAAGAAGGCTATCACTTAACTCAAGAGTGGGCTCACACCGAAGGTCATTTAGCTGCTACTGCCGCTAAATGGGCTACGGCTTACGATGGCAAGATTTATGTGAACGACAAGGCTAACAGCAAACTTTATTATTGGTCGGAGGATGGTTTGACAGATACTGGTATAACATCAGCTACTGGTTCGGCAATAACTAGCGACGATGCAGGCAACATAATTCTTTCAGCAACTTATGCCGCTTCTACTGATGTTACGTCATTGAAGATACTTCCAGCTGGTGGTACAGCCTTCCAAGACTTGGTAAATATGGTATTGCCAAGTACAATAACGGCAGCGGGTATGCAATACATTGGGTCGTCTATAGGTAATGTTATGAGTAGCGGTGGCGGTGCTATATATCTATTCCCGCAGAATGCGACGGCAGTAGCGAAGATAGTGATTGAAAGCGGTGCGGTAACTGGTTCGGATGCTATCAATGTGGGTACGGTAACTGCCGATATGCAATCTTTTGCTGTACCGTTGACGAGTGACATTTATAGTACCGATATAGCTGTGCGGGTGAGAGGAGAAAAGCATTTCTATCATTCAAACGGCACAACGTTTGAGGCATATTCTAATAATGGAATAAATACGACATCGGGAGGTACTATATTTGAATTGGCTGGTGTTAAATATGCGGTTGAACCTATCGGTACAAGCTACCGTGACGGTTTCCAAATCGTAGACTTGGATAATAACAAGGTTGTGGCTAAGCATACTGAGGAATTAACAAGCACTGTCGCATCTCCTAATCCTAATTGTATAGTGGCTAGGACTTCTACTGCAACAGCGGTTAAGTTGTATCAGTTCGTTCCTGGTCAGCTTGCAACGATGTATACGTTCAGCATAGATTCTTCGGTCGGTATTGACGACGTGGAAAATTCTATTACTGAAAGTGTAGAGCCTGTAGAATATTACAATGTTCAAGGCGTGAAGGTGGAGAAACCATCGAATGGCATATACATCAAGAAACAAGGTAACAAGACTTCTAAGGTTGTATTATAAGATGTAGAAACTGTTAAACAAAGAAATCCCCAAGATTGTCGCACCAATCTTGGGGATTCTTATATTATAATTATTCTCTGCTTCTTAGAATATCTCGGGATGGGAGTTGTTGAACGATGCAAGAATCTTTTCTGCTATATTTTTCATCTGCTCTGCTGGAAGTTGTTTCTTCTCGGTAAAGAAATTCATGTCGCTCTCGCTGTTGATAGGAATTAGGTGAATATGAGCATGTGGCACTTCAAGTCCCATCACAGCCACGCCGATGCGTTTACAAGGCATTACAGCCTTCATGCTTTCGGCAACACGGCGTGCGAATGCCATAAGTTCTGCGTACTCTTGTTGAGGCAAGTCGAAGATGTAGTCAACTTCATGCTTAGGCACAACAAGCGTGTGTCCTGCCGCAACAGGATTGATGTCTAAGAATGCGTAGTGTTTGTCGTCTTCGGCTACTTTATAGCTAGGAATCTCACCTGCTATAATTTTTGAAAAAATAGAAGCCATAGCAATATTAGATAATTATTGATGTTGCATATGTGTATGATGAAATCATATTGAAATATCCATGATTTCAAATTTCATAACTCCAGCAGGAACGGTGATATCTACTACATCGCCCACTTTGTGACCCATTAGTCCCTTTGCGATAGGTGTAGATGTTGAGATCTTCATTTCACGAAGGTTCGCTTCAGAGTCGGCAACGATGGTGTACTTTTGAGTAGCTCCGTTCTTTACATTCTTGATAGTAACGACACTCATAAGTTGAACCTCATCGGTAGTTAGCTTGCTTTCGTCAATGATACGCGCGTTAGCTACAAGGTCTTTAAGTTGTGCTATTTTCATTTCTAGCATACCTTGTGCTTCCTTAGCAGCATCATACTCGGCATTTTCAGAAAGGTCGCCCTTGTCACGGGCTTCGGCGATGGCACGAGAAATTTCTGGTCGCTTAACATTTTCTAGATAAGCGATTTCTTCCATTTTTTTCTTGTAGCCCTCTTTTGTCATGTAGCTTATAGCCATTATATATAAAATTT
>CAZSHA010000043.1:0-19828 GCA_964606575.1 uncultured Muribaculaceae bacterium
ATACGACTTTCAATCTTTTTCTATCTTCCCGTGTCTACTTTTTCGGTAGCAACAGACGCGAAAATTCCTAAAACTTTGAGAAAAATAATCACTAATCTATAAACTTAATCATTATGAAGAAATTTTTACTTTCAATCCTTTGCTTGATTAGCTTTATGGCTATCAACGCCGATGAAGTAGCTTTTGTTGCTGACGGAGCTACTTATGATGGTACTGCTTCAACAGTCACAATTGCAAATGGGGCTGCTGGCAACATCGTTGGTCTATCTTTTGGCAATGGCGATATCACTATCACTCACACCAAGATAAGCAGTAGCTCTTCTAACGTCACAAGCAATGCTGTACGTTGGTATCAAAGCGACATCATGACTTTCACTCCTGCATCAGGTGTAACCATCACTAAGATTGAAGCGATTATTGCATCTGGTTCTAAAGGAGCTTTTGCCGACAATGGCGTTGGAACTATAACAGGTACAGGAACCACCGCAGGTTCTTCTCTAACTTGGGAAGGTAGCACAACTAGTGCATTAGAACTTACTGCAGCAAAACAAGTGAGATTCTCTTATCTTACCGTAACCTACACAAAGGGTGTTGCAACCACTGTGGCAATCCCTACTTTCACTCCTGCATCAGGTGAGATCACAGCTGCCACTGAAATCTCTATCGCTTGTACCGACGAAGCCAATATCTATTACACTATCGACGGCACAGAACCTAGCGCAAGCAACGGAACTCTTTATGAAGCTCCTTTCACGCTTTCTGCCGACGCTACAGTTAAGGCTGTTGCAGTAGATCCAAACGGAACTCTTGCCAACAGTAACGTTGCTGAAGCTACTTACAAATTCCCAGTAGCTAATATCGCTGAATTTATCAGCAAGGCTAACTCTTATGCAACTACTATCAGCGGAGCGGTTACCGTTGTTGCTCAAGAAGGTTCTTACCTCTTCTTGCAAGATGCCACCGGCAAAATTGTTGCATTCGGTTCACTAGGCAACACCACCTATAGCAATGGCGACCAACTTACAGGCGTTAAGGGTACTTACACCCGATATAACGGACTTCCTCAAATGACTCCAGAAACTGCAAGTTTCGGCACAGCTACCACAGGCACTGCAGTAGAGCCTACCGTTATCACTCTAGACGCTCTTGCAGATACCGAGCTACTTACTTACGTGAAAGTAACAGGTGTTACCGTCCCTGAAAGCAGTAAATCATGCACAATCACAGATGCTACAGGAACAGCTACAATGTACAATTCAGCCGGTATCACCGTTACCACCGGAGAAAACTTGACCGTCGAAGGATTTGTAAGTTGCTATAACACAACAATCCAATTGTTGCCTATCAATATCACAAGTGCTTCCGGACTAAAAGTGGTAGAAGCACCTGTAATCAATCCTAATGGCGGTACAATAGCAAGCGATGCCGAAATCGAAATCACTTGTGCGACCGAAGGTGCATCTATTTATTACACTATCGACGGAACAGAGCCTAGCGCAGATAACGGAACTCTTTATGAAGCTCCTTTCACTCTTTCTGCTGATGCTACCGTTAAGGCTATCGCTATTGCCGACGGTATGGCTAACAGCTCAGTTGCAGAAGCAGCTTTCACTTTAATGTCAGCAAACTTGAAGGTTGCCACTTTCAACTTCACCGACCCAACTTCATTGAATCCTGTACAAGAAGTACCTGCAACCGGTGGTGAAGTGGCTGTAAATGACGTTACATTCACTAACGGCGCAGTTTCTCTTACTTGTGCAAAGAATGATGCCACCACCGATTGCCGTCTATACAATAGTAGCGGAAGCATCACATTGAGAACTTATAAAAAATCAAGTAGCGGTACTACAGGTTCAACTATCACAATCACCGTGGCTAATGCTGCAATAACCAACATTTCATTCAACGGTGCTACCAGCAGCAACTTTGAAGCTAACGTAGGTGAATTCTCAGGATCAACTTGGTCAGGCGAAGCATCTGAAGTTGTATTTACAACAATAGCGAATGCAACTATCAAGGACATCACTGTTACTTACGACACTACTACTGGTGTTGAGGAAACTCTTGTTGACGAGAACGCTCCAGTTGAATACTACAACTTGCAAGGTATGAAGGTGGCTAATCCTGAAAACGGATTGTTCATCAAGAAGCAAGGCAACAAAGCCACAAAAGTGGTTCTATAATCCTAGAATCTAGAAAATACCTATTTATGGGCTATGCACGAAAATGCGTAGCCCATTTTTGTTTATCAGTTGAGTGGTGCTTCCCTAGCCTTGTGAAACAACGGTTTGGATGTGTGGCAGAAAAAGTCTATTTTTGTAACTAGTTTAAACAATAGTGCGAATTATGGTAAAATATCAAAATATGCTTCTGGCAATGGCTCTTTCTCTGGTGATGCTTGGAAGCTGTTCTTCTACACAGAAAACAAACGAATCTCACGGCACAGCCGCTACCGACACTTTAACGCAAGTTATGGATTTCAACTCCGACAGCGCTTATTCGTTCGTAAAGGCTCAATGCGACTTCGGAGAGCGTGTCCCCAACACCGAGGCGCACCGACGTTGCGGCGACTATCTTATCGAGAAACTGCAACAATACGGAGCTAATATCATAGTGCAATCGCCAACACTTACCGCATTCGACGGCACTAAGCTGAAATCACGCAATATCATAGGCGAATTTGCCCCTGATGCTTCACGACGCATATTGCTTATGGCTCATTGGGATTGCCGTCCGTGGGCTGACAGCGACCCCGACCCAAAGAATCACAAGAAGCCTGTAATGGGGGCTAACGACGGAGCTTCGGGAGTGGGCGTGTTGCTGGAAATAGCCCGCTTGATTCAAGAGAAGCAGCCTAATGTGGGCATCGACATCCTATTTGCAGATGCTGAAGACTGGGGCGACAATAGCGGAAGCGGCGACACCGAAAATACTTGGGCTCTAGGCACTCAATACTGGACATCCAATCCTCACCGCATGGGATATAAGCCTATTTTCGGCATCTTGCTTGATATGGTGGGCGCTAAAGGCTCAAAATTCTACCATGAGGCTTACTCTAAATATTACGCTCCAGCCGTATTAAAAGAGGTGTGGAACATGGCAGAGCGAAGCGGATATAGCGACTACTTCACGCAAGACGAAGGCGGAGCTATCACCGACGACCACGTGTTTGTGAACCGCATAGGAATCCCCACAATCGACATCATAGCGATGGATAAAACTTCGGCTAACGGATTTTTCCCTTACTGGCACACGGTGAACGACACAATGGAGAACATAGACCCTGCCGTACTCAAAGCTGTGGGGCAAACTCTCACCAACCTAATCTACTCTTACTAAAAATATAGACAACAACAATTTTTAAATTTAAAATATGAAGAAAACAGCTATTATGACAGGTATTATCTTAGGGGCAGGGGCTTCAGCTTGCCTTGTAGGATGCAACGGTCAAGCCAAGCTAGACTATCCTGAAACTAAAACGGTCGACACCACCGATGTGTACTTCGGAACACAAGTAGCCGATCCTTATCGTTGGCTGGAAGACGACAATTCCGCCGAAACAGCCGAGTGGGTGAAAGCTCAAAACGCAGTGACCGATTCCTATCTTGAAAAGATTCCTTTCCGCAACACGTTGAAAGAGAAACTTACCGCCTTATCCAACTATGAGAAAATGGGTACGCCTTGGAAAGAAGAAGGCAAATACTACTATTTAAAGAACAACGGCTTACAAAACCAAAGCGTTCTTTATGAATGCGACTCAATGGACGGCGAGCCACGCATTGTGCTTGACCCTAACAAATTGAGCGACGACGGCACAGTATCTTTAGGCTCTTTCAGTTTCTCAAAAGACAGGAAATACCTAGCCTACGTGATTTCACGCAGCGGAAGCGACTGGAATGAAATCTACGTTATGGATGCCGCTACCGGCAAGATGCTCGACGACCACATTGTATGGGCTAAGTTCACAGGCGTGAGCTGGCAAGGCGACGGATTCTATTACAGCGCCTACGATGCTCCAGCCGACGGTAAAGGCTTATCGGCAAAGAACGAGTTCCAAAAGATTTACTACCACAAGATAGGCACGCCGCAATCGGAAGACCGACTAGAATACATGAACAAGGAACATCCGCTACGCTTCTATTCGGTGGGACTTGTTAACGACGAACGCTTCATCTGCCTATATGAAGGCGACGGTGAAGGCAGCGCAATCTACATCAAGGACTTGAAAGCCGCCAACCCTAAATATGTGTGCATAGCCGAAGACATGTCGAAAGACAACAGCATCGTGACTGCCAACGACGAACGAATACTAATAAAGACCAACGACGGCGCACCTAACTACAAAGTGCTATCGTTTGACGTGAACAACCTTGGCGTGGGCAAAGGCAAGGTGATTATCCCTGAATGCGAGCATCTGCTAGAAAGCGTGAGTGCCGCCGGCGACAAACTTATCACCACCTACATGGAGAATATCGCCAACCACGTCTACCTACACAACTACAACGGAGAGAAGATAAGAGAAATCAAGATGCCTACAGTAGGCTCTGCTTATATATCATCTAGCCGCAAGCACAACGAGGTGTTCTATTCATTCTCGTCTTACACTTTCCCAGGCACTATTTATAAATATGACATAGAGAACGACAAATCGACACTCGTATTCACTCCGAAAGTCGATTTCAACCCCGAAGACTACGTGACCGAGCAAATCACTTATCCAAGCAAGGACAGCACTATGGTGAACATGTTCATCACTTATAAGAAAGGGTTAGAACGCAACGGCAAGAATCCAGTGTTCCTTTATGGCTACGGAGGATTCAACATCAGTCTGAATCCCGGATTTAGCGCAATGCGTATTCCGTTCATACAGAGCGGTGGCATATATGCCGTGGCTAACTTGCGTGGCGGTGGCGAATTTGGCGAGAAATGGCATAAGGCTGGAACTAAGTTAAACAAGCAGAACGTGTTCGACGACTTCATCGCCGCAGCCGAGTACCTTGTAAAAGAGAACTACACTTCGCCCGAACATATCGCTATCAACGGCGGATCTAACGGCGGCCTGCTTGTGGGTGCTGTCGCAAACCAGCGTCCCGACCTATTCCGTGTAGCTGTTCCGCAAGTGGGCGTGATGGATATGCTCCGTTATCACAAGTTCACCATCGGTTGGAACTGGGCTAGCGACTACGGTCGCAGCGACGACAACGAAGAAATGTTCAAGTACCTATATGCTTATTCACCGTTGCACAATATCAAGAACGACGGCACTAAATACCCTGCAATCATGGTCACCACAGCCGACCACGACGACCGTGTAGTGCCAGCGCACTCATTCAAATATGCGGCAACGCTACAAGCATCCGACACTGGCGACCAGCCTAAGATTATCCGCATCGACAGCAAAGCGGGTCACGGCGGCGGAAAGCCTATAGCAAAAGTGATTGAAGAACAAACCGACATCTGGTCATTCATCATGTACAATCTAGGCATCACGCCTAAGAAATAAGATACTGGATTAAAAGTAACTATCCCCAAAAATGTTTTACCCGACTTTTTTGGGGATTTTCTTGTTTTCTTGGGGCAAAGAGGTTAAATTTGTCAAAACATTATTAAGATGGCACAAAAGTATAAAAGAATTTTGCTTAAATTGAGCGGGGAATCGCTCATGGGGGCTCAAGGATATGGCATTGACGCTCAACGTGTGAACGACTATGCCGAACAAATCAAAGAAATAGCGCAAAGCGGCGTAGAAATAGGTATCGTGATAGGCGGAGGCAACATATTCCGCGGGCTATCGGGAGCGGCTAAAGGCGTAGACCGTGTAAAAGGCGACCAAATGGGCATGCTAGCCACCGTAATCAATTCGTTGGCTCTTAGCTCGGCACTTGAAACAGCGGGACAACCGGCGCAGGTGTTCACAGCGATAAACATGTTCCCTATCGGCGAACATTACAGCAAATGGAAAGCTATTGATGCCATGAAAGCAGGCAAGGTGGCTATTATGGCCGGAGGCACCGGCAACCCATTCTTCACCACCGACACAGGCTCATCGCTTCGAGGTATCGAAATCGAAGCCGACGTGATGCTTAAAGGCACTCGTGTCGACGGAATTTATACTGCCGACCCGGAAAAAGATCCAACCGCCACCAAGTTCGACAAAATCACTTACGACGAAGTTTACACTCGCGGCTTGAAGGTGATGGACTTGACAGCTACCGCAATGTGCAAGGAGAACCACTTGCCGATAATCGTGTTCGACATGGACACTAAAGGCAACCTAAAGAAAGTGCTTGACGGAGAACCTATAGGCACATTGGTATACTAGGAATACATCGCAACACCTGAAAATTTAGAATCAAATAATTAAAAATACATATAACTATGAGCGAAGTTAAAGATTTCTTGAATCCTGCCGAAGAAAAAATGGAATTGGCAGTAGAATACCTAGGCGAAGCACTAGACCACATACGAGCAGGAAAAGCTAACGCAAAAATCCTAGACGGAATACGTGTTGAATACTACGGCAGCAATGTGCCTATCAGCAACGTGGCTAACGTGTCGGTGCCTGATGCCCGCACCATAGCTATCACCCCATGGGAAAAATCTATGTTCAAAGAGATTGAAAAGGCTATCATTAACTCCGAGCTAGGAATCACCCCAGAAAACAACGGTGAGGTTATCCGCCTTTGCATACCTCCATTGACAGAGGAACGACGTAAACAGCTTGTAAAGCAATCGAAGAACGAAGCCGAACAAGCTAGAATATCGGTACGCAACGCGCGCCGTGACGCAATCGAAGGCTTGAAGAAAGCTATCAAGAACGGTATGCCTGAAGATGTATCAAAAGACGGTGAGGACAAGGCTCAAAAGATGCACGACAAGTTCATGAAACGCATCGACGACATCTTTGCCGCAAAGGAGAAGGAAATCCTAACAGTCTAATAGAACCGCGCAAGGCTTTCAGCCAAGCAGCGTTCAATAGAATAAAATCAGCCGAAATTGGAAGTTTCCAATCTCGGCTGATTCCTTTTGTAAAACTAAAAATCTACTCCGCTTTATTCCTATACTTTCACTTAGCAGAAGGAATCTTAAACATTACAGGCAAAGTGTACCACACGTCAACAGGCTCTCCGCCCTTTGTCCCAGGCTTAAACTTCGGCAAAGACTTGACTAGCCTCATTGCTTCTGAATCAAGTGAGGATTCTAAGCCTTTCATGACTTTAACTTCATCTACAGTCCCATCAGCTTTGACCACAAATCGGACAATCACAGTACCTTGCACTCCGTTTTTCTTAGCATCCTCCGGATATTTCAGATTCTCCTTAAGATACTTCATCATTGCGCCATTACCGCCAGGAAACTCCGGCATCACCTCAACCACTTTATAAGCCTTATCTACATCCTTATCACTGCTTACGGCAGACAATCCCTTAGAAGTCGACTCTGCATTCGTGGTAGAAGCCACGCTATCTATATTGCTACCTATCACTAGCATAGCGACCAATGGCAATAGCAACAAATATTTTGCCATGCCGATTCCTTTTGTACGTTTTTTGTTCATCATCTTAATACGTTCTTTTAAAGGTAAAACATTAAAATTGTTATATAAATTTGCTGCAGCCTTTTGATAAGTCAGTCCCAACAAGTGATACTGATAGTTCTTGGTGTCATAGCCCTCGCTGATAACTCGGTGATCGGCCATATACTCTAGATTGTTGCGTATCTCGTTCTTGACAAGCCACATAAACGGATTGTACCAGAACACCATGCACGCCAACTCGCCCAAAATCACGTCAAGCGAGTGGTATTGTCTGGCATGAGCCTGCTCATGTGCCAATATCTCCCTCAACTCTTCACGCGCATGCGATTCGGGATTGATAAATATTATCTTGAAAAAGGAGAACGGCGCCGCCTTCTTATCCAATATGCACACCCGCACACCTTCAATCTCCCGTTTCTCGCTCTTAACGTAAAGGCGTAAAATACTCGCCAATTGCGACAGAAAACGCAACATAAGCAAAGAGAGAACCGCCCAATACATAATACCGCACCAGCTCATAGCCACCGAATGCCAATCAGCAGTAGAAGCCGCATCTCCACCTATCACCACTTCGGGTAAGACAATATTGGCGTAAACCTCTGCCATGCCTTTCACCGCTACGCTCTGCCCTATCCACGAGCCGCAATTTATTAGCGGTAACGTTATCGACACCATTATAAAGGCAAGCAACGCCACACGTCGCCATGTGAAAAACGTATCTCGGCACAACAGCAGCTTATAAAAGGCATAGAATAGGGCGATAGCCACATTCACTTTCAATAAATATGCAATCATAATAGTATAAATTTAGGTGTTACTCGCTTTTACCGTTTTCTATCATATCCATTATATCCCTCAAGTCATCGGCTGAAATCTTCTGCTCTTGAGCGAAAAATGAAACCATCTGCTTATAGGAATTTTTAAAATAATTACGTACAAATCCGCTCATGAACTTGCTTTTATACTCGCTTTCGCCTATTATCGGCACATATCGGTAGGTATTACCTTGACGGCTCGCTTTCACATAGCGTTTGCGTTCAAGATTTTTCACAATGGATGCCACTGTGGTATAAGGAGGTGCCGGAGGCGGATATTTACCTACGATGTCCTTAACTATGCAATTGCCCATCGACCAAATATAGAGCATAACTTCTTCTTCTTGTAACGTCAATTTTTCCATATTGAGAATGTTTTATATTAATTCCGACGCAAATCTACGAAATTTTCGTAACCCGTCAAGCGTCATAGTGTTAAAACTTGTGAATTCTAACAATTTTCTCACTATATTCCAGCAAAATACGATTTTATCGTAGTTTTTTATACTTGCATATTTTGGTAAAAAAGAATCGCCTTATTGCATTAGCTTTGCAACAAGGCGACCTATTTACTTAATTATAAAAATATACCTGTCTACTCTTTATCCGACACCGCCGCAACGAAATTAATACCCGTAGTGTACCACATATTTACCGACGCACCATTCATTTTGCCCGGCTTAAACTTATGAGGTATAGACTTAACCAGTCTTATAGCCTCATTATCGAGCAAAGGATGAACACTTTTCTGTATTTTAACTTCACCTACACATCCATCCTTCTTAACCTTGAATTGGACTACGACACGCCCCGATAAGCCTTTTTCAATAGCTTCTGCTGGTATTTGAATATTAGTAGCGAAAAACTGCTGTAACGCCCTATTACCGCCCGGATATTCAGCTTTCTGTTCTACTGGAGTAAACACCACCTCTGGCTTTTTAAGACTCGCCTTATCCTGATCGCCTGACTTCATTTCTTTATTGCTAGGCACTTCCGACTTATCAGTACTAGCTGGACTAGCCTCATAATCTCCCATCAAGCGGAAATCAATAGGCATAGTACACCACACGTCAACCGGCTCACCGCCTCTTGTTCCCGGCTTAAACTTTGTACGTATTGACTTAATGACTCTCACAGCTTCTTTGTCAAGAAGTGGATGAACACTTGTTTCCACTTGAACATCACCCACAGATCCATCTTTCTGAACAAGATACTTTACCACGACGCATCCTCTTATCCCATTCTCCATAGCCTCTGTAGGATAGACTAAATTCCGGTCAAGAAACAGCCCCAAATCCTTACTACCACCTGGATATTCTGGTATCACATCCACATCAGTAAGCACCTTTGACGAAATTGTATTAGAACACACTAACCCTATAACGTTCTTCCATTGTGCAAAAACTTCGTTGCTACCGCCTATAAAAAGCATCGCCATTAGCGGCATCACCAACAACCTCTTTGCGATGCCTATACCTTTATTCCGATTCTTGTTCATCATCTTAATATTTTTTATTTTTACTAACCTTTTTATTCCCAATATTTCAATTAACCCCCTTTAACCCAAATGTGATAGGTAATGACATCCACACTGTTACTGGCATACCTCCCATTGTTGCTGGCTCAAACTTAGGCAATAGTTTTACAACCCTTATAGCCTCCTTATCTAACAATGGGTCTACTTTTCTCAAAACGTCTACCTTTCCAATGCTACCGTCTTTCGCAACCTCAAACTTAACAATTACACGACCTTGGATACCATATTCCATAGCTTCAGTAGGATAGCTGAGGTTTTCGTTAACAAACTTCATCAACGCCTTTTCACCGCCTGGGAACTGAGGCATTCTCTCTATGGCAGCAAACCCCTCTTTCGATTTATCCTGCGTATGCAAATGGAAACTAATAGGCAATGTGTACCACACATTAACTGGCTCACCATTAATCGCTCCCGGCTCAAACTTAGGCAACAGCTTCACCAATCTTATAGCCTCCTTATCTAGTAAATAATCAATTGACCTTATAATTTTAACCTCTCCGATGCTACCATCCTTTGTAACTACAAATTGAACGATTACACGACCTTGTATGCCATTTTTCATAGCTTCAGTGGGATAGTTTATGTTATCGTTAAGAAACTTCATCAACGCCTCATCACCGCCTGGAAACTTTGGCATCTTTTCTGTTTTAGTATAAACCTTTTTAGGATCATTATTATCAAACTTTCCTTCTACATCGGAAGAAACCTCTTTCGTACCATTATAATCTTTAAAATCTTGCGGTTTTATCTCACTACTGCTAGGCAATTCAGCTTTACTAGAACTCTTTTCCTTAACATCATCTATTACGAATGGGATTGTTACTGTATACCTCACTGCAATAGGCTCGCCATTTAATATTGCAGGATTGAACTTCGGGAATGAACCAACAATCCTTTTTGCCTCAGCAGCGAGCAACGGATGAACACCTTTTACTATACCAATATCACTTATACTTCCATCCTTCTGAACAACAAAGTTTAGTTCCACGTCACCTTGTATTCCATAATCTATAGCATCTTGAGGATATTTCAAATTTTTCTTTATACAATCAAGCATAGCACCTTCTCCGCCCGGAAATTCAGGCATTGTTCCACCATGCAACTCCATAAAATATCTAAAGCTAAACTCCAATGTTATTTTAATCCATATATCTTTAGCTTTACCTTTTACAGTTCCAGGCTTGAATTTAGGGAAAGATTTCACAAACCGTTCCGCCTCTGCCACTAGGAAAGGATTAAGACCCTTAACTATTTTCACGTCACCGATACTACCATCCTTCTTAACCTTGAAGTACACTAAAACTTTCTCTTCTATTCCTTGATTATTAGCCTCTCTAGGAAAATTCAAATTTTCCTTAATGTAGTTGCGTAATCCAACTTCTCCTCCTGGAAATTCGGGCATGATAGTATCGTTTGGCTCACTTGAATTCATCAAGCGAAAATTTACAGGAGGCATAGTGTACCACACATTTACAGGCTTTCCCCCTATTGTACCGGGTTTAAACTTAGGTAATAGTTTTACCAGTCTTATAGCCTCATTATCGAGCAAAGGATGAACACCTTGCAAAACCTCGCATTTCCCTATGCTTCCGTCTTTCTTTACCACAAACCTTACTATAACCTTGCCTTGGATTCTTTTCTCCATAGCTTCCACAGGATAGCCTATATTCGTATTACGAAAACGGTTTAATGCGGCAGCACCGCCCGGGAACTCAGGCATCTCTTCAGCGGCTTCGTAGACAACGGTGTCTTCAGCCACCGCACCATTTAAATAACTACTATCAAGATATAGCGTTTGTGCTACCGCCTCGGAACTAACACCCAACAATAGCATCGCCACCAATGGCAATAGCAACAAAGCCATACCACCCCTTTTACACATTTTTTTACTCATTACCTTATTTTTTAATATAGTTTTCTTAGAAAAAGATTTTTACAGTTTACGATTTATCTTTTAATAATTTTTTAAATGTAGGTATAGTATATGACATAGCAAATTTAATTTAACATATTTTAATAGGGGGGGGTAAAACTTAGGTGTAAAATTTCTATTTTTTTAAAACTTTCTGTATTTTTGCAAGAAATACGTGAACTTAACATACAAAACTAAACACGATGAGAACTACATTATCTTTCATAGGAATAGCACAAATAAACAAAGGCGATAATTGGAGCATAATGAACGACAAGGGCGAAATTGTAGTAAAAGAGGAATTAGCTTATGGTTCTATCCTTATTCAAGTTCTTCAGAAGAATTGATGGATAACGACTAATCAGTTTAACAGCAAACCGACACTTACGTTATGAACAAGTTTTATAGAATTAGCACGCTTTGCCTTTATATAATTTTGGCATTTTCAGTAACAGCGCAATACTCCGATTTTGAAAGAGCTAAAAATCTTATCAACAACGGACAATATTTAGAAGGAGCTAAACTGCTTCGCCCATTTGCCGACGAGGGCAACGACGAAGCCCAAGCAATAGCGGCATGGCTATTCTTCAACGGAAAAGGCGTAACGCAAAGCGACGAGCAAGGCGTGAAATATGCGACGCTTGCGGCAGGATGCTATAACGAGGATGCTATATTGCTCCTATTGTCGCATTACTACGACAAATCGGAAATATCTAAGGCGGCAGACGTATTCGGCACTTATGCCATTCCGGTACTCGACACCGGCGTGAGCATTATACGTAAAATATGCAAGATGGAAAATCGCAACAAGTATCTCAAGTCTATAGACACTTATTTCCTCAACAAAGCGAAAGACATGGGAATCACAAATAGCGAAGTTTTAATCGAGAAACTCTACGAAACCAATCCGAACGAGGGTGAGATTTACATGGAGTTAAGCATCTCAAGCCGAGGATCTGATGAGGATTACTATAGCAAACTAATCAATATCGTAAGAAGCCAAGGCAATACCTCTACGGCATTTCCTGTACTTGCAAAAATGGTATTTGAGGGACGCGGCACATTGCAAGACCACGGACGAGCTATGAGATATGCGCATACAGCCGTTAAAAACAACGGCTCTCACATGGCTAAATATCTCATAGAAAAGTATAAGAACAAGCGTTTGCCGGGATACCACTTTAGAGATGCCATAATATTCAAGGTGAATGATCACAATGGGCATGACATGGTGGTTTCAAAAGAAACACGCTCTTGCCGATGGCAAGACGTAAAAACCAACCTATCTCAAATGGGGCAATATCTGCGATTGCCTACTAAAGAGGAAGCCGCTGAAATGATGCCATACTACTGCACAAGCAAGGGCATGAGGTCTGGCGAAACCATTACGATTTGGGCTGTACGTCTTGTGCTTGCCGATGTTTATTATTGGCAAACTTACGACCACACCGGCAAACTTGTAAAAGAAGAGCCTAACCACAACTACTTAGGAAGCTCCTATAACGGCATGGTGACACTGCTACCAGTATGGAGCATAAAAACCCAACAACAATAACAACAGGCAAAAGAAGTTCAATAATGCGTTTAGATTTTATATGATTCATATTCTTTTGGCTTTTTAGACGGCTTTATCGAAAAGTTTCTGTATTTTTGTGGAAATTAGATATACTATTGAAATTTCTTACAGAAATATGAAAAATATATTGGTTACCGGAGCCGACGGCTTTATAGGCTCGCATCTTGTGGAACTTCTGCTTGAAGAGGGTTACAACGTTAGAGCATTAAGCGTGTATAACTCTTTCAACTATTGGGGATGGCTAGAAGACATCAAGCATCCCAACTTGGAAGTGGTGTGCGGCGATGTGCGAGATTCCAATTATTGCCGTGAGGTTATGAAAGGATGCGACACAGTTCTGCATCTAGCGGCACTTATCGCAATTCCTTATAGCTATGTAGCTCCCGACAGCTATGTCGACACCAACATAAAAGGCACTCTGAACATTTGCCAAGCCGCTCGTGACCTAGGCGTGGAACGTGTGGTCGTAACTTCCACTAGCGAGGTGTACGGCACAGCACAATACGTTCCTATCGACGAGAAGCATCCACGACAACCGCAATCTCCATATTCGGCTACCAAGATAGGAGCCGATGCCATTGCTATGAGTTTCTACAACGCATTCAACTTGCCGGTGGTAATAGCCCGACCGTTCAACACCTACGGTCCTAGACAATCGGCACGTGCTATTATACCTACTATCATCACACAAATAGCCAATGGCATAAGAGAGATAAAAGTGGGGGATTTAACACCGACTCGTGATTTCAACTACGTGAAAGACACTTGCCGCGGTTTTCTAGCCCTCGCGAAAGCTCCTGGCATTGAAGGTCAAGAAATAAACATCTGCACCAATTCTGAGATTTCTATGGAAGATACGCTTAAAACCATAGCACGATTGATGAACGCCGATGTGAATTGGGTACAAGACCCTGAACGCATACGTCCTTCTAAATCGGAGGTGTTCAGACTATGGGGCGACAACTCAAAAATAACTAGTTCGACCGACTGGCGACCTAAATATAGTATTGAGCATGGGTTGGCAGAAACCATTGAATGGTTTACTAAAAAAGAGAACCTCGCTAAATATAAAGCTAACATCTACAACCGATGAAACGCAATCTACGCATATTGATGCTTGGCGGAGCTAAGCGGGTGTCGATGGCTCGCCAACTGATACGAGCAGGCAAAGAGCTTGGAGTGAATGTTGAAATTTTCAGCCACGAGCTATCTCCAAACGAACCTATCGCATCGGTAGGAACGATAATCGTAGGCAAAAAATACACTCACCCTGATACCGACGCCGATTTAGACCGACTCATCAACGAATACCATATAGACGTAATTTTACCGTTTATCGACCCTGCCATAGCAGTTGCCGCCCGATGCAAGGAACGCAACCCTGAGGTGTTCATACCAGTAAGCCGCATCGAGCTTGTCAACGCAATGTTCGACAAGGCGGTAGCAGCACAATGGTTTGAGAAAAACGGAATCACCATTCCGCAAACCTACAGCGAAGACTGCATATCTTATCCCGCTATATTGAAACCGCGCTGTGGCTCGGCTTCACACGGAATAATCGTAGCCAATAGCGTTAAGGACATAGAAGATGCCGACAACGACCTAAACAGCTACCTGATACAAGAATATATAGCCGACCGTGATGAATATACGGTGGACTGCTATATAGGCACTGCCGATTCCTCAATCAAGTGCATAGTTCCACGCATACGCCTTGCCACTGCCGGCGGCGAAGTTATACGTACCGAAACACGCCGTATAACAACGCTCATAGAGCAATCTTGCGAGATATTGAGCAAATTGAAATTCCACGGGCCGGTTACATTGCAATTTATCCACGACAAGCAGAACGACCGATTCTTGCTCATGGAAATCAACCCAAGGCTGGGAGGAGGCGTGATATGCTCAATATTAGCTGGAGCCGACATTGCTAAAATGATTCTAGAAGAAAGCGAAGACATTAACGCTCTTCCTTGCAATGAATGGCGCGACCGCACACTTATGGCGAGATATTTCCAAGAAGTAATGTTCTATCAAGACGACAACAATGAAAACGATTGACAAAGTCATAATTATAGCCGAAGCTGGAGTAAACCATAACGGCAACTTCGAGCTTGCGAAAAAGATGATTATAGAGGCAAAACAAGCTGGGGCTGATTATGTAAAGTTCCAAACGGCAGTTCCTGAGTTGGTAATATCTTCTATAGCGCCCAAAGCTGAATACCAAAAGAAAACTACTGGCAGCGAACAATCACAGTTAGACATGTGCCGTGCCATACACCTGCCGTTAAGCGACTATGCTTTACTCAAAGATATATGCGATAAAGAAGGTATCGGATTCATGAGTACTCCTTTTGACTTAGTTTCAATCGACACGCTTGAACCGCTCGACATGGATTACTATAAAATTCCGTCGGGAGAAATCACTAATTTGCCATATTTACGCAAAATAGCGTCCAAGGGCAGACCGGTGATAATGTCAACCGGCATGAGCGAAATGGACGAGATAGCCGATGCTATAAAAATTCTTGAAGACGGAGGGCTATCACGCAAGCAAATCACACTATTGCACTGCAATACGCAATACCCCACCCCAATGGAAGACGTGAATCTCGCCGCAATGCGTACCATAGGTGACACCTTTGGCGTAACCGTAGGCTATAGCGACCACACGCAAGGCATTGAAATACCTATAGCGGCTGTAGCTATGGGAGCTAAAGTGATCGAGAAGCATTTCACACTCGACTGCAACATGGAAGGGCCCGACCACAAGGCATCGCTTGAGCCGCATCAATTGAAAACTATGGTGAATGCCATACGCAATGTTGAAAAGGCTATAGGCAGCGAAGCTAAACATGCCTCAACAAGCGAAACGCCCAATAAAGTAGTAGCAAGAAAAAGCATCATAGCTTCACGCGACATAAAAAAAGGCGAATTGCTCACCGAAGACAACATCACAGTGAAACGCCCAGGAAACGGTATATCTCCTATGCGTTGGGACGAAGTGATAGGCACAACAGCCGTTCGTGATTTCGCTTACGACGAGTTAATAGAGCTATAAAGATAAGGATGATGAAACGTAAGATATGCGTAGTGACAAGTACTCGTGCCGATTGGGGGTTGCTTAGCGGTATAGCCAAAGCCCTAAATAGCCGTGACGATATAACTCTACAGATTATAGCTACCAACATGCACCTTTCAGAGAAATTTGGAAGTACATGGAAAGAAATAGAGCGTGACGGACTGAAAATTGACCGCAAAGTGGCAATGCCTGTCGAAACGGATTCTCCTAGTGGCACTGTAGATGCTATGGGCGAGTGCATGAAAGGTATGGCAAAGGCTTTCCAAGAACTAAAGCCCGACATGCTTCTGATTCTTGGCGACCGATATGAGATGCTAGCCGTAGCCTCTACCGCACTCATATTCCGCATACCAGTAGCACATATAGCTGGAGGTACTATAAGCGAAGGCGCTTTTGATGAAAGCATCCGCCACTCTATAACGAAAATGAGCCACTTGCACTTTACCGAAACAGAAGAATGCCGTAGGCGAGTTATTCAACTTGGAGAGAACCCTGCACACGTGTTCAATACTGGTGCAATAGGCATATATAACATAAATCACACCGATTTTCTCTCTAAGGAAGAATTGGAGCAAGAACTAGGCACTTCCATTCCTGACAAATCGTTGCTCATAACGTTCCATCCGTCTACACTCGATGACATGCCTCCACGCACGCAATGCGAAAATCTGCTCAAGGCACTCGACTTTCACGATGACATTAAAGTGATTTTTACTTATCCTAACAACGACCCTAACGGACAAATCATAATAGAACTTATTGAGGCTTATGCCGCTCAGCATCCCGATCGTTGCATAGTGTTCCCTTCGCTGGGTGCTAGACGTTATCTATCGGCACTGCATTATGTTGCTGCGGTAGCAGGCAATTCATCCAGCGGCATTGTGGAAGTGCCTTCAATGCACATTCCTACCCTGAATATCGGTATACGTCAGAAAGGACGCCAACGAGCTGAATCGGTCACCGACTGCGGTGTGTCGCTAGAAGAAATAAACGCAGGACTCGACCTTGTGCTATCAGAAAAAGAGCGAAATCGGGTCAAGTCTATACCTAATCCGTATGAACAGCCCGACACTTTGCATAAGATAGTGGAAACAGTGGCAACATTCCCGCTAGAAAATATTATACGCAAACCTTTTTACGACATAAATCAATGAAAATTTTATACGTTATACCGGCACGAGGCGGAAGCAAGGGCATCCCAGGTAAAAACATAAAACCGCTAGCTGGGAAACCGCTCATAGCCTACTCTATTGACGTGGCACGAACGCTTGCCGAGGATGACGACATCTGCGTGACCACCGATGATGAAAATATAATAAGAACGGTGGAAAGCCTAGGGCTTAAAGTGCCGTTCGTAAGACCTGCAGAACTGGCAACCGACCGAAGCGGCACTTACGAAGTGCTGCTGCACGCACTCGATTTTTACGAGGCAAAGGGTGTTCATTACGATACAATAGTACTGCTACAACCCACATCGCCATTCCGTACAGCCGATGACGTGAGGGCATGCCTTAATTTGTACACCCCAGATATTGACATGGTGGTGAGCGTGAAGCCAGCCGCAACCAATCCTTACTACAATGCTTTTGAAACAGATGAGAATGGTTTCCTGCATATTTCTAAAGGCGATGGACTTTACACCCGCCGCCAAGATGCCCCTAAAGTGTGGGAATACAACGGAGCCGTTTATGTTATCAACACCAATTCTTTGCGAAAAATGAAACTAGGAGAATTTCCTCGCCGTCGCATGTGCGAAATGAGCTTAGAGCATTCTATCGACCTCGACACGCCAACCGACTGGCTAATTGCCGAAACACTCCTTACAGTTCCTAATAAATAAATCCTTTTTAAGACTACTATACAACCCTCACTCTTTACAACTCGCCATCCACTATCTCACTGACTTCCCAATGCCCGCCTTTATTACCGCCTATACGCTTAATAAGACCTGCTATGCGAAGTCTTGCGATGTGTTTTCGCACCATGCGGTCTGACATATCTAATTTATCACCCAGACCAGCTGATGTTTCATGCGGATTTAGCATAATCTGCATCAGAACATCCCATGTGCTATCAGAAATTTCAGGATATTCTCTTTGTATTTTATTAGGAACTTTATTAGGAACTTTATTAGGAACTTCCTCTGTCGTGTCTGCTACCTTATGTTTTTTAAGCGTTTGCAGAATCTCATTAAGCATAAAGTCTATGAATGGACCGCAATCTACTTTTTTAGAGCTTTCTCCTATAGCATCATAATATTGCTGTTGATTGGAGTAAACGAGGTTTTCAATAGGCAAGTGTTCAAAAACTGGATGCAATTGTCCCAAAATAAGGGATTGCCACATGCGACCCATTCGTCCATTTCCGTCGCTGAAAGGGTGAATAAACTCAAATTCATAATGGAACACACAACTACGTATCAACAAATGATCCTTTGCCGACTTCAGCCAAGAGAACAAATCGTCTATCAACATAGGAACTTGTTCTGCAGGAGGAGCTAAGTGTATACATTTGCCACCTTCAAATACCCCCACACCACCTCTTCGAAACTTACCAGCATCGTCAGTAAGTGCTTCCATCATAACACCATGAGCTTTCAACAAATCTTTCACATTAAATGGGTTTAAAGAGCCGTACAACTCATAGGTTTTTATAGCATTCTTCACTTCCTGAATCTCACGAATAGGAGCAACCACCTGTTTGCCGTCAATAATGTCGCACACTTGGTCTTCTGAAAGCATATTACCCTCAATAGCAAGTGAGCTATGTATCGTCTTTATACGGTTAGCCTTACGTAATCTCAAGCCATCAGCCTGCTCTAGCCTTATGGCATACCGTTCTATTTGTGCTGATATTTCTGCAATTAGGCTGATAGCCTCAGCACTTACCGTAAACGGTGGAACGTAGGTATGTTGGGTGCTTGTTGCCATTATTATTCTATTTTATATATTCATGGATGCCAGCTGTCAATACGGCTATAAATATTTACAGCCGTAACGCATTTAATGCAAAGATACAAGAAAGAAACGAAAGTGAGTGCGAAACGGGAAAAGAATGTTGTCTGTTAGCGATTTAACTATGTTTGCCACGATGTTGTTGTGCTGTGGAAAGCCCTAAAAATCGGGAGAGTTAGGGAACGAAGAATTTTTCTTAAACAAACCGTCTTTTATTCCCGATAAATAAATACCTTTGTGTTAAGTTCAACTATAAGCAACAATAGAAATAGGCTTATAAGTTACTTACGGTTGGTTTTAAAATAAAATAAGTTCGCTTGAAATATAATGGCAAAGAAAATTAAAAGCATAGAAGAGCAGATAGAGGATTGGTGTAAAAAACAATTTAAAGGAGAAAAGTATTACACTAAAACAG
>CAZSHA010000044.1:0-19705 GCA_964606575.1 uncultured Muribaculaceae bacterium
AATCAATTATATAATGAATATATCAAGCATTTAAAAATCCATCTCCTAGCAAGAGATGAACAAACAGTTCACAAAGATAAGCATTTTATTGATAATAAGGATGTTTAATCTTTTAAAATTTAACGGAAATGTTATAAAACATATAGATTTGTTGAGCAAAAATGGAATTTGTTTTGCAAATACACCAGGTAAACGAGGGACACTAAAACCAGATAAGTAAATAAATAAAATCAATAAGCAGTCCCTAAGCCTTAATTATCAACCTTTTTCTTTGATGCTATTATTTTAATCATGTTTCAATATGTTTTTTTCTTCAACTTGCGGTCTATCTCTTGCTAGGAGATGCGCAATCTATGGTTTGCGAAAACATAGTTTAAAAAACAATATTGATTCACTAATTTTAAAATTTAAAACATTATGAAAAAAATTTACTTTCTATTTGCACTGCTTCTAAGTGTGATTACAGCCAACGCCGCTGACATTACCGGCGGAACTAAACTTTACTTAAATGGTGGTGGCTCTAGCTTATGGAATCAAGCTGATGCATGGTTCTCTGCTTATTTATGGGATTCTAATGGAAACAATACTTGGGTTACTGGAACTAGCACAGATGATTCAAATGTTTATGAATTCGTTGCACCGGATGGTACATGGACAAATGTACTTTTTGTAAGAGTTGCCCCATCATTTAGCACGCCTGATTGGAGCAATGGTAGTATATGGAATAAGACGAATGATTTGACATACGATGGAACAAATAATCTATGTACCATCACTGGCTGGGATGGTGCTAATTACACTTGGAGCGTGTATGGAACAACTGTTGAACCAGTAGAACCTACAACACTTACATATAATGTGACCGTTCCGGAAGGCACACCTGCATGTTACATTGCTGGTGATATGAATGGTTGGAATCTTACAGCAATGACAAAAGTAGACGATACCCACTATACAATCACAATCGAGGGTGCTACAACTTCTAACGGTTATAAATACTCTTGCAGCAACTCATGGGATGATGTGGAAGTTGATGGAAACGGAAATGACATAAGCAACCGTACTTATAGTGAGAACGATGTGGTTGCGAAATGGAAGGCTTCATCTTATCCTGAAGCTCTATATATCGTAGGTTTTGATGGTTCATGGGAACCTGCTAATCCAACTGAAATAAGCGGTGCCGACGGTATTTATACAGCTAAGAATTTGGTGTTCACTAATGGTACTTTTAAATTGTCAAAGGCAAAAGGCGATTGGGATACATTTAATGGTGGCTGTTTGTATATGGGAGCAATAACAGTTGGTGAGGAAGCTGCTATAACATCTGGTGACGGTGATAACTCAATTGCAACAGGTACATACGATGTTACAATTAATTTGATTACCAAGACATTTAAGGCTACAGTACCAACAACTACTGGTGTTGAAGAAACTCTAGTTGACACCGATGCCGCTGTAGAATACTTCAACCTACAAGGCGTTAAGGTGGCTAATCCGGAAAACGGCATCTTCATCAAGAAGCAAGGCTCAAAGGCTGTGAAAGTAGCTCTATAATAAACAGCCAAACCTTAATAGAAACAAGAATGGGCTGTGTCTGGAATTACGACACAGCCCATTCTATATATTGATGTTATCAACTTTTATTACATCATACCGCCCATTCCCGGATTCATTCCGCCAGCTGGAACAGGGTTCTCCTCAGGCTTTTCAGCAATAACACATTCTGTTGTCAAGAACATGCCTGCGATAGAAGCCGCATTCTCTAGTGCTACACGAGTCACCTTAGCCGGGTCTATAACACCTGTTTCAAACAAGTTTTCAAAACAGTTAGTGCGAGCGTTATAACCATAATCACCCTTGCCGTCTTTAACCTTTTGCACGATTACCGCACCTTCAAGACCAGCATTGTAAACAATTTGGCGAAGAGGCTCTTCGATTGCACGGCGAATGATGTCGATACCTGTAGTTTCGTCATCGTTAGCACCCTTCATGTCTTCTAACGCTTCTACGCAACGGATATATGCAGTACCACCACCAGGCACGATACCTTCGGCAACAGCAGCACGAGTAGCGCTCAACGCATCGTCAACACGGTCTTTCTTCTCCTTCATCTCTACTTCCGATGGAGCACCAATGTAAAGCACTGCTACTCCGCCAGCAAGTTTAGCCAAACGCTCTTGAAGTTTCTCCTTGTCGTATGTAGACTTAGTGTTCTCTATTTGAACCTTTATTTGAGCTACACGGTCAGCAATAGCTTGCTTGTCGCCAGCTCCATTAACGATAGTAGTGTTCTCCTTGTTAACTGTAATCTTCTCGGCAGTACCTAGCATGTCGATTGTAGCACCTTCTAGCTTCAAGCCCTTTTCTTCCGACACTACAACACCGCCAGTCAAGATTGCGATGTCCTCAAGCATCTCCTTACGGCGGTCGCCAAATCCAGGAGCTTTAACAGCACAAATCTTCAACGAACCACGTAAACGGTTAACAACTAGAGTAGCAAGAGCCTCGCTATCTACATCCTCTGCGATGATAAGCAACGGACGACCGCTTTGAGCAGTAGCCTCTAGGATAGGAAGCATATCTTTCAAGTTGGAAATTTTCTTGTCATATAGCAAGATGAAAGGAGAATCCATTTCACACTCCATCTTTTCAGTATTAGTTACGAAATATGGAGAGATATAGCCACGGTCGAATTGCATACCCTCTACTACGTCAACAGTAGTGTCAGTACCCTTAGCCTCTTCTACAGTGATCACTCCTTCTTTCTTCACTTTCTTCATAGCTTCAGCTATGAGTCTACCTATCTCATCATCGTTGTTAGCCGAAACCTTAGCGACATTCTCTATCTTATCAAAATCATCGCCAACCTCTTGAGCTTGAGCCTTAATGCCTTCGACAACCTTAGCAACAGCCTTGTCGATACCACGTTTCAAATCCATTGGATTTGCGCCAGCGGCAACATTCTTCAAACCTGTAGTAATGATAGCTTGTGCAAGCACAGTAGCGGTAGTAGTTCCATCACCAGCATCGTCGCCGGTCTTTGAAGCGACTTCTTTCACTAGTTGCGCTCCCATGTTTTGGAACTTGTCTTCCAATTCCACTTCTTTTGCCACGCTCACGCCATCCTTAGTGATGTGAGGAGCACCAAACTTCTTTTCGATGATTACGTTACGTCCTTTAGGACCTAGAGTCACCTTAACTGCATCAGCTAGAGCGTCAACGCCCTTCTTTAGCTCTTCACGAGCCTTGATATCGAATTTAATTTCCTTAGCCATAATTGTAAATGTTTTTTGATTGTTATAAGATTACTTTTCAAGAACAGCAAGAATGTCGCTTTGACGCATCATCAAGTATTTAACGCCTTCTACTTCAAGCTCAGTACCTGAATATTTGCCATACAACACTGTATCGCCCACTTTCACTACCATTTCTTCGTCTTTTGTACCTGTACCTACAGCTACAACAGTACCTTTTAAAGGTTTTTCCTTTGCAGAATCGGGGATAATGATACCGCCCACAGTCACTTCCTCTGCTTCAGCAGGAGTGATTAGCACTCTGTCTGATAATGGTTTAATTTTCATAATCTTCGTAGTATTTTTGTTTGTTAATTTATTTGTTGTTTTTTATATTTCCAATCGCCGCCATAGGCAAGCCTATACTATGCGACTCTCATCGGTTAAAACATATAACATATTGCGTGCCAAAATCAACCCTGCTTAAATTCTTGCCATTTTGTCATACTTTAATACAACAATGACAGAACCGTATTTGTTCACACGCACTACTTGCCAGATGCAACGCCTTTTATAAATTCCGCAATATCACCAAGCACCTCTGGAGAAATGGTTTCCTCGATATTGATGTATTCCGTGGTTTCTCCGGTCATGCAGTGTTGGAATAAATGGTTAAGTCCCTCATATTCACGCACCACGTCGCCTTGTTTCCACTTTAGGCTGTCACGTATCACAGCAAGATTGGAAGACGACTTCACTTGAAGGTCCTTTGAGCCGTTTATCGCCATCACCGGGCAAGATATTGCCATTATTGCCTCTACCGGGTCATAAGAAATAAAATAATTAAGCCACTTACTGTCAGTTTTCATCAGCATAACTAAATTTTCCCGCAATTGGTCATGCATATTGCCTGCTTTCACCTCATTCAGCACCAGCGCAACCATCATTTGAGCATTGATTGCAGCACTAGCTCCATAAGCTATCTTATATTCGTACATCCTTTCCAATGCACGGCAATAATCATCGACCAAGCTTTCTGGCAATCCTTTACCGGGCAGTAACATGCGGTTCTGCTCCACCAGCAACTTGTCGCCACGCAACGAGCATCCCGCTAGGCTCACAATGAAATCGGTCTTACCAGACCCCGCCAACATAAACGCAATGGTGCCGCCTTCGCTATGTCCCAGCAACCCTACTTTCCCGAATTTCCCGATATTACGTAAAAAAGCCAATCCAGCTTCGGCATCGGCGGCAAATGTAGCAGTAGTGGCTTGTTCAACATTACCAGTAGATTTAGCCTTGCCACGATCGTCATAACGCAACGATGCAATACCGTTCTTAGCCAAATAATCGGCAATCACAGCAAAAGGACGATGCTCGAAAACTGTTTCATCACGGTCTTGCTGTCCGCTACCCGTGACAAGCAACACCACAGGAGTTTTACCTTTCCTAAAATCAGTTGGATAAGTGAGTGTTCCGCTCAACACCGCACTATCGGCAGGATTGGAGAACGACACTTCTTCTATCGTATATGGGAATGGAGCTTTAGGAGTTTGCGGACGGTGGTACACGATTCCCCCTACTTTCAAATTGAGAGGCAATTCATGTCCCATTTGGGAGAATGTACCTTCTATTGTATCATCACCTGCACGCATTCCCCGATAACTCATTTTTAAAGATGGAGCTTCTATTATGAGCGAATCGGCTGTGCATAGCTTCAACTTCACCGGTAATCCCATAGCAGCTTGGTCGGGACTATCCATAAAACAGCTATCGCCTTGTATGTGAAATACAAGCCTTAACCTTTGCAAACCTAACGATAATGTTCCGTTCCAAGAACCGCTTATCCGTTCGCCAGCCGTAGCAGACACGGCAACCAACAGAAAACCGACAACAACCTGCCACACTTTACACGATAAAGATCCCTGAAATATCATAACCAAATTTCATCAAGTCCATGCCGACAACAAAGCCGAGCTAACCACCATATAAATCAACATACCAACAATATCGCTGGTAATCGTGATAAACGGTCCTGTAGCAAGAGCCGGGTCTATCTTAAAACGCTCCAACATCAATGGGACGAACGAACCGAACACCGAAGCGAACAACACCACGGCAAACAATGACAACGTAACCGCCATCGTGACAACATCAAGCGGACTTTCGCCCATACACAAGCGATATATATACACCATAAGCGATATTACCAACGCATTCACCATCGCTATGCTGAATTCTTTTAGTAATAACTTGCCTGATTTTTTTATGTCTAGACTGCCATTGGCAAGACCTTGCACCACTATAGCCGAGGATTGAGTACCAACGTTACCGCCAGTACCCCCGATAAGCGGAATAAACAACGCCATAGCCGGATTGGTAGCGAAGCCCTTCTCAAAGCCGCCCAGAATCCATGAGTTGGCAATTCCACCGAAAATACCTATCAACAGCCACGGCAACCGAGCCCTAGTTTGCGTGAAAATATTATCGCCGGTTTCCACGTCTTGCGAGATACCGGATGCCAATTGGTAGTCACGCTCGCTCTGCTCGCGCACCATGTCCATAACGTCGTCCACAGTGATACGCCCCACCAAACGCCCTATAGAATCGACAACAGGCATAGCCACAAGGTTGTATTTCTCAAAGTCATGCGCCACATCCTCAATCGGAGTGTCGGTTTTCACCACGACAGGGTCGTCTTCCATTACATGCTTGATTTTCGACACCGAAGGGTGCGTAATCATCTTTTGCAACGGGAACACGCCACGCAAGCGGTTGTCGTCATCCACAACATACACATTGTAGATTTCTTCCATCCCCTCTGCTTCGGCTTGGGTACGCATCTCCTTCACGCACTCCTGCATACTCCAATTCTCATTAACGACAATCATCTCGGTACCCATAAGACCACCGGCTGTGTCGTCATCGTATTTCAACAAGTCGATAATATCGCCCGCCTGCTCTACGTCCTCGATGTGAGCGATAATCTCGTCACGGTCTTCCTCGTCAAGTTCTTGGATTAGGTCTACCGCATCATCGGTATCAAGATGTTCAAGGGTTTCGGCTATCTCCTTTTTAGGCATTTGCTCCAAAAGCCGTCGGCGGTCGTCCTCATCAAGCTCCATAAGCATCTCGGCGGCTGTTTCATCGTCGAGCAAGCTCTCCAAGAACTCCTCATCTTCAACATCTATTTCCTCAAAAAGCTCGGCAATATCGGCAGGGTGCAAGTCCTCCAATAACTTGCGACCAAGCTCCACATCCTTCCTTGCGATTATCTCCCGCAAGTCTTCCAAAAACTCTTTACTATATTCTTTCATAATACCCCTTATTCTTTGTTTTGAACTCGGTTAGCATCAATAATATTAGTCAACTCAATAAATTGCTCTACGCTCAACTGTTCTGGACGTTTAGCGAATACCGGCATAGCTAGCGCCGCGGCATTATCACCCACAACCCCCCGCAACGAGTTTCGCAATGTCTTGCGACGCTGACCAAACGACATCTTTACTATGGTCTTAAACAATCGCTCGTCACAGCCCAAATCGGTAACTCCATTACGGGTGAGCCTTATAACACCGCTCTTGACCTTCGGTGGAGGATTGAACACGTCTTCCGATACCGTAAACAGATATTCTATATCATACCACGCTTGGAGCAACACCGAAAGTATTCCGTAGGTCTTCGACCCGGGAGGAGCTGCCACGCGCTGGGCAACCTCACGCTGGAACATTCCGCTACAGCACGGCACTTGGTCTTTATAATCCAACACCTTAAACAAAATCTGCGACGAGATGTTGTAAGGATAGTTTCCTATAACGCAAAACTCCTTGTCGCCATATAGTTCACTCAAATCAAGTTTCAAGAAATCAGCCGATATTATATTTCCCTCCAACTCATGGAAATGCTCATTTAGATAGTCAACGCTCTCACGATCAAGCTCTACAACTTTCAAATCATGCCCATCGGCAATGAGATACTGGGTAAGAACGCCCATTCCAGGTCCTATCTCAAGAACTGGGATACCACGATAATCAATAAGCGTGTCGGCTATGCGTTGGGCAACCGACAAGTCGGTGAGGAAATGCTGTCCAAGATTCTTTTTCGCTTTAACTTGCTGCATATATGCGTTGTTAATTTTTTTCGTTATTTTTCGGCAATTTTCTATCTATATGGAACAAAATGCCCTCGATATTACGCAAAACGGATAAAATCACCTATCTTTGCAATATACAAAGATAGTGTAAGGCGAGCGGAGAACAAAATAAATTTATTTATTTTTTATCCCGAACCAAACCAAAAATGAACATATTATGCTCCGAAAGGTTCTTACTTATTTAATTCCATTACTCATAGGCATAGGTCTGTTTTATTTTCTATGGACAAACGTAGATTCCGAGCAATTGCTAAACAGCGTGCGTTATGACGTAAACTACTGGTGGTTCGTGCTTATCGCCTTCATCAGCATCTGGAGTCACGTGTTCAGGGCTTTACGCTGGAGGTTGCAGCTACGAGCCATCAATGTGGATGCTCCACTGCACGTGTTGACTTGCTCGATTTTCGGAACCTATGCCGTAAATCTTATTTTCCCACGACTTGGGGAAGTGTGGCGATGCGGCTATATAGCCGAACGGCAAAAGGCATCGTTCACGCAAGTGGTAGGCTCTATGGTGGCAGACCGCCTTACCGACACAATAACAGTGCTTGCACTTGCCTTTTTCACATTTTTCCTTGCACAAGACGCTTTCTACACATTTCTCGACACCTATCCTCAACTTAAAGACAGCTTATGGAACATAATCACCTCACCCGTCACATATATCGCATTAGCCATAGCCGCAATAGGAGTGATTTGGCTTTTTAAAAACAACAGCAACAATCCCATAGTATCAAAAATAAGCACTATGGCTAGAAACTTATGGGACGGCTTTTTCGCCATCACCAAAATGAAAGGAAAATGGGAATTTTTATTCTACACGGTGATGATATGGGGGTGCTATTTCATACAGCTCTATTTGGCAAAATTCGCTTTCACGTTCACTCACGACCTTTCGGTCATTGCCATACTCGTGCTATTCGTGTTAAGCAGTATCGGCATGGGAGTGCCAACCAACGGCGGACTTGGAGCTTATCATGTCGCAATAATATTCGGACTTTCACTATATGGTATCGGAACTTTCGACACCTCTAATTTCGACCCTCAGGCATCGGCTTTCGCTATGCTGGAATGGGGATTACAAACCGTTATGCTTGTAATCCTAGGTATATACACGGCTATATTTGTCGCTATTGATAGGCAACGCATAGCCAACGGTAAAACTATAGTTCACACCACAGGTGAAAAAATGAAACTTTAATAAATTCAATCAACAAGAAACAAAATCTATGAACTCCGACGATAAATATGACTTTTTTGACGAAGAAGGAACTCCCGAAATAGAAGAAAAAATAGAAACTCCCGAAGAGAAAGAAGAAAAAGAAATTGCCAACGACACGATAAAACGGGGATATAACAAGTTAAAACTCACTATCTATGCCGTTACTGCAATCGTTTTCATCTGGCTCATGACCCTACTTTGGATGAGATATTTCAGCCCATATACAATAGAAGCTCAACAAACCGGCAGAATAATGGAACTAAAGTTGCAGGGGATGATTTTCAACACTTACGAGGGTAAGATGCTATCGGAACAATATGTAGACTATCCAGAAAAATGGCTGCAATATGATTTCCCCTTCTCTGTGGTCAATGACTCTATCGCACGCAACATAATGAGATTGCAGGGCACTGGCAAGCGGATACGCATCACATATCAAGAGTTCCAAGGCACTTTACCCTGGAGGGGAAACTCACACCGCATCGTTACAGGTTATGAGATAGTGACCGAATGATAATTCATCATGCAAGCGAGCAGAAGAACGTAACCAAAAACGGCACACTGAAATCAACTAAGAAACCGTGAAACATTGAAACTAGCACGAAGTCTTCCCCAAGAGTTCGCATCAACACAGGCAATGTTGAATCCATCGTTGTAGCTCCACCAGCCGATATTGGGGCTAACTTGCCGAAAAGCATAACCAGCAACGGAGCTCCGAGCAATGTTATCAATTCACGCACAATGTTGCATAATAGCGCTATCGTTCCTAGTTCTGCCCCAAGACTCTGAGAAATAAGTATACTGCTTAACGAATAGTAGCCGAAGCCAGAGCCAACCGCCAACACACTAGGCAAAGAATAATCCAAGAATAAGGATAATATGGCACATGCAACCAAAGTACCCAGTATGGTTGCTAGCGGCAAAAGCATCAACCTAGGATTCAACGACTTGAAACGCCGCATTATATACGGTTTGCACCCTAAACCATAACCTACACAGAACAGCATCACGCACAGCACAATGAAACTAACATCCCTGACATAAGAATCACCAACTAGCTTAAAAAATCCAAGAACCATTCCCGCTAGGAAGAATCCCACAATCACGATACTGCCTTTCAACGGTGACCCTTTCTTAGCGACAGAAACATTACTAGACATTTTGCCACCCAATGCAGCTTTAAAGCTATTTGCTACCCATTTCCACAACAACCATGCGCACAAGCAACTACCCACGGTACTTGACACTGCTATTATCGCCCCAGTCAAACCGATTGTGTGCAACGAGGACATCAACCCTTCGTTAGCACCCACCTCTATTCCTAAAAGCAACAACAAAGCCCAAACGAGCCACGTTATGACAGACATAGCATTAATGAATGAGCGTTTGCGTAAAAAATACCCGCAAATACCGCCACAAATCATTAAAAGCACAAACGTGAACATAACATTAGCTATTTATTGACTCCGAAACGAAAAATGCAGTTAAAAACATCAGGGATGCCTTGTATCACCAGCATAAGTGGCAGGCGACAAAGGTCCCTTTTCATCGCTCAAAAGCCTATAACGCTCACTATCCTCCAATATGTCACGCAAATCGTACTTCTCACCATCAATTACAATAGTACGATAAATAAGCCGCACACCGTGACTATAATCTGCGTAGAAATTGGCGTGACGCACATGTATAGGCTGTTGGGCATGTCCGTCAGGATGATGCCAACCATAAATAGCTATATGGTTCTCACAATCCTTGCTGTTCTGCAATTTATACGACAATATAAGGTCTTTCTTCAGTCCCGAAACGAATTGTCCGAAATGATACCCCTTGGCACGGAACAAAGCATTTATGGCATTATTGCTATCTTGATACACTATCGGATTACTGTTACGGCTACCCAACGGGCGAAACGGAAATATTTCAAGCCTTCCTTCAGCCACTTCATCTATACGGTCTACTATATAAGACGTAGGCAAGGAGCAATAAAGGGAATCGGCAATACGCTGGGCAGCAAGAGTACTCATTGGCATCCTCACAAAATCATCATTACAACCCACCGATATATAATCTGGCAAAACCCACATCTCTATGGTATGCTCCTCATTCAATATCGGTATGCTGTCTACTACCGCAGTCTTTATCACAATTTTACGGAAGTAACGCAACGAGTCGGGAACATTGCCATGCAAAACGGCATCAACTATGGCATCGTCTAATGACCAGAAATCTAACGTATCTGCCTTCAGCATAAAGTCCCATCCCCTAGCCTTAGAGGATTCCATTCCTTCATAATACGGAACAAGCATTTTACCTGCCGCATAATCAACGTGTGCTAGTGGAGATGTTTTTGAGGGAGTGTTTTTAGCCGCCATGAACAACGAAATCATTGATACGACCAACAAAAAAGCATATCTTCTCATTGTTTTTAGATTATTATATTGTTCTTTAAAACAAAGATAGGTATATTTGTCTAACATTACATAATTTTAACCGCATGAAAACTAACATTATCACAATCTTAATAGGTTTCTTTTGCCTATTTCCCGCCGATGCACACAACGAAGACGAGCTTAACTGCTTCGCTGTAATTGCTGGAAAGAATGCTACTGTTGACGGCTCGGTACTCCTCGCGCACAACGAGGATGACTCAGGGGAACAAATGATTAACATCTACAATGTTCCTAGAAAAAAGGAACTAGGTACGAACAAATATATATGGGTTGAGTTCCCTGGAATGAGCGTTGCCGATGCTTTTCTAAATGAGTATGGCGTAGCTGTAGCTTCCGACGGATGCCCATCAAGAGAAGACAGAGATGACTTCACCGATGGAGGCGTACTCTATGAAGTACGCACTACCGTGGCACAATATGCCAAATCTGCCCGAAACGCAGTAGATTTGCTCGCCAAACTTGTTGAAACACGAGGCTATAAAGGTAGCGGACGAACCTACGTAATTGCCGATTGCAACGAGGGATGGGTGTTTTCTATCGTAAAAGGCAGGCACTGGGTAGCACAACGTGTGCCAGATGATATGGTGATGACAATCCCTAACTACTACAGCATAGGCGAAATAAACCTTGCAGACACTTTAAATTTCAAAGGTTCACCAGATATTATAACCTATGCACAAGAACGTGGATGGTATAATCCCGAAAAAGATGGAGCATTCTCTTTCAAAAAGGCTTATTCTGATCCAAAAATGTATAATTACGACCGTAATTATATAAGGCACATGTCGGCTCTGAACTACTTGACAGGCGATACCTACGGAACTAATCCCGACGAATACCCTTTTGCCGTTAGAGCCAACAGAAAAGTGACTATTGAGGACATGATACAAATTCTCACAAGCCACGGCGACAACGTAGAGCAAAAGATACAGAATAAAATACAGCCTAAGCATCCTGTGTGTATATGCACAGATGTAACCATCAACGCATCCGTTTTCCAATTACGCAACTACCTACCGGTTGAAATAGGAGCTGTTATGTGGACTACGGCAGCCAGCCCTTGTGCCGAAGTATTCATTCCTTGGTATTCTGGTATGACTGTATCACCAGAGGGTTTTACACGATATGATAACCCATTTGAGGCAATAGACAAACATTTCACCGATGCGAAAGATAAACGCAAGAACTATCCTGATGCTATCGCATGGAAATTCGTAGACCGCTGGCATTGGGTATGTGAAGATTACGACAACAGAATCGTAGAAGTAAAAGAAACCAATGCCCCATTCCAAACAATGCTACTCAAACAGCAGTCAGATTTTGAACGGTTCTTGAAATCCTACTACAACCACTTTACACTCGAAATAAACAACCGCAACGAACTACAAGAAACATTAAACAAATACACTTCCACCTGCTACCAAGAATACCTGAAATTATTTAACAAATAATTTCAGGTATTCTTGGTAGCATCCTTACTTTTCTTTAAAACATCTTTTTTTGTGTATAAATAGGGTTACTCGAACGAGGTTTTAAACATTGTAGACGGTCTATGTCTAAAGCCAAACTAGACTCTCGTATAACCACAACATTAGAATCGTTTCTCATATATTGACGATTTAAATCAAACATAGTATTTGAGGCTTCAGATTCTTCATATATTACGCCACGAGGTATTCCATATTCCCCAGCATAATCCATAGCAAGACGGGAGCCACTATCAAGACCTAGATCGTTTTTTGCATAACTTGCTGATAGTACAATTGCATTACTAAATATAGCCTGCAAACGATCACGTTCCTGATACCTACCACTGAGTGCACTTTTACTCTTTGCATCTGTGAGGTATTCTGTCACAAGTAATCCACCTTTTGCTAAGATCTCAATGGCTAACTGACGATTAGAAGATGGTATTATAGAGTTCAAAGGACTTGGTAAAATAGCGACAGTCTTTCCTCCACACTCTAATGCGGTCTTATGCGCAATTGTATCACAACCTAATGCCAATCCACTTATAATTGTAACATTCCTCTCAATTAACTCTCTTACCACAATTTGTTCTTTTTTTTCAATTTCAGCAGTAGGAGTCAATAGACCGATAACAGCAATATTCTGATTATTTGGATTCAGCAATGATAAATCACCTTTGTAAAAGAGGAATCTAGGTTGATCACTTTTTTTCACACATCCTCTAAATTTAGGAAATCCTACATCTCCTATAGCAATAACACCATCCATACAGTTCTCAGATTGTGTAAGATAAGATAATATAGAATATTTTTTCCTTTCAAAATCCTCTATTGTAACTGGCTTTTCTTGTTTTGATCTTTGATTTATCAACTGTACAATGGTAGCATCACCTTTTAAGGTATTATCCCAATTATTCACCAGCCAAGCCCTTCCTATACCTTTAAAAGAACTTACAGCAAGCACATTTATTGCGTTTTGTGTATATTGCATAATTATAATTTTTTATAAAGTTAATAATTAGTATTCATAACAGTACGTCCAATAGAATAAAATATTATGGATCTAGCACCACACCTCAATAAAGCCTCAATAGCATCTTCATCAATATTAATAGTTTTTGTGTATAAGTCATCTATTAAAATTATGTCACGACCTTTTACATCAGGTGAAATATTACATGTTCTTATGGTTATCCCAGGATAAGGCATATCACCTACACCACCATAGCCGCTTTTATTCCTATGCGTTGTTCTAGTATCTATAATTCGTATTATGTAATCTGTCCCATCTCGTAAACAAGACATACCACTTACTACATCTTTCACTGTTGCTTTAAATTGCAATTGGTCAATTGTGTGATTTGTTTTTGCTCTAGGGACAACGCACACAGTCAAAGTATTAAGCTGAGAGAATCTGACAATTTTAGGCAAATCTTCTTGCAAAATAGCTTCTAATTGGTCTTTACATTTCAATAATAACTCATTAGATGCTCTTGTTATATCATTTTTAAACGAACATATCAGATGTTCAATAGTATTAGGTTCTCGCCACCTACCACCACCGACATAATCACAATGAAAAAATGCAATCACGTTCCGAGATAGATAATCATTTGCTGTAATTATAAATTTTTTCATATCATATAAGTATAATTTGTTTATGTTTTATTCCAACTTCCACCGCCATTTCAACCTGTACTTTTTCATTTTCAAACACCCACACCTTATCTGGATTAAAATGATGCTTGTCAATTGCAGTGGAGAATTTATTTTTTTTATTACAATCGTCCCGTGTTATAATGTCATCAAAATAATCTTTTAAGCATAAATGCCCAATAGTCTGCAACACTCTATTCTGACGAGCATTTGTAGTAAGTACAATCGTATTGGCTGTTGAAAAACTTTTGAGAATTGATAATGAGTACGGTACTATTGTAACATCCTCAATGAACTGAATATACAAGTCTTCTTTAAGTTCAACAATACGTGAAAGTTCATCATTAGATAACCAAGATAACTTTTCTCGTAATGTAGTGCGATTAATACGTACCACATCTAATTCATTAGCATATTTTTCTCCCACGATTTCACTAATAGCTACTTTATAAGCTCTTGTATTACATCTATCAGTATCTACAAGAGTTCCATCCATATCGAATAATAACGCATCACCTTTTTTGATATGTTGCTTTAACCATTCAATTGTTGGCAATGATAGATTATTGTTATCAGATTCTATATGAGATATTTTTAGGTTAGCTGACATAGGCTTTTATTTTTGAACTTAAAGCCTTATAACCACATAAAGAAAGGCATGAACCAATCCTATGCTTATCTCAACTCGTGGCTCGGCAAAGCCAATGTAATGTTAAGCAAGAATAGTCCACACCTAATAGGTGTGAACTTCCAATACTTATTCCCATTACATTTAGAAATTTTGCCGATTTCGAGTTGAGGGAACAAGAACTAAAAGTTCTATTAATTATATGTTATTAAATCTCTATATCTGTTTCGTATTCAATATTTTGTTTTCACACACCAAAGTTAATGATTTTATTTCAATCGCTGATAGCCAATGCTAATATATCTAGTTAACATATTAACATACTCCACTTTTTAATTTAATCCCACATAAAAATAGCGTAACCGCCACATGGGATTACGCTATTTTCATTATCTGATAAACTCAATATAAGTCTGCCTTTATTTCGCTACTCTTTCAAGCCATTTCACCATACCCAGCATTACGCCCATTGAAACAAGACATACTACTAGGAACACTGTCCAGCATTGCCAGATTGGAATAGCGTTGTACATCAGAGGACCTATCCAAAGCAACAAGTTTCCTACTGCAGTAGCGCCTAACCATAAACCTTGGCATAGACCTTGCAAGTGCTTTGGAGCAATCTTTGACACGAAAGACAATCCTAGAGGCGAGATAAACAACTCAGCCACCGTCAAGAAGAAGTATAGCGCTATAAGTACCCAAGCGCCAGCCTTAGCTTGTTCAGCTACTGGAAGAGTACGATATACGTCAGCTGATGGATAATTCATATACAATGAGTAGATAGCCAAGAACAAATAAGCTAAACCAGCGATAAACATACCGATTGCAATCTTTCTTGGAGTAGAAATTTCCTTACCACGAGCCGACAACGCACCGAAAATCCACATTACGATTGGAGTTAGAACAATCACGAAGAATGGATTAACAGCTTGCCATATCTCAGGAGCAATCGTTGATGTATCAACGAAGTCACGTGCGAATAGCGACAATGAAGTACCATTCTGGTGGAATGAGAACCAGAAGAATATCACAACACCAAGAACTGCAAGTAGCGCATAGATGCGTTGCTTGATTTCTTGTGCCATAGCCATCTTTTCTTCTGGAGTATAGTCTACTGTTGCTGCAGCCTCTTTCTTTCCTGGGGTTGGGAACATCTTCTTAGTGCAGATAAACACTACCAATGATATAAACATCGCAGCTACCGAAGCCATAAATGAATAGTGGATACCCTCGTTAAATATTTGAAGATAGTTTGCACATGAGTCAGCCAAGTTTGCTACATCACCGCCACATTGAGCCATCAATGCTTGCAGGTTTGCAAGATTCGCCATTGATTCACCCTCAGCGATGAATTGGTGACATAATGCTGGAAGACCCGCATTGTATACCATAGCGTGTGATTCTAGCCACCAACTTCTCAACAATGGAGCAACGAATGGAGCAACAAGACCACCAATATTGATAAATACATAGAAAATTTGGAAACCAGAGTCACGTTGGTTTGAATACTTAGGATTGTCATACATTTGACCTACGATTGCCTGCAAGTTACCCTTGAACAAACCATTACCAAATGCGATAAGGAACAATGCCACGCAAGTAAGAGCAAGAAGCCAAGTTGAATTTTGCGCAGTTGCAAGAATCGGAATTGACAATGCCACATAACCGAAAGCCATTACGATAAGACCTGACATAATTGTGCCTTTGTAATTTTGAGTCTTATCGGCAATGTAACCGCCAGCCAAACTCAACACATAGATTCCAGCGTAGAAAAATGAATAAATCAACGAACTCGTTTCCTCGCTTACGCCAAACTTAGAACATAAGAACAACACAAGAACGGCGTTCATAATGTAATAACCAAAGCGTTCACCCATATTGGCAAGAGCCGCAGGGATTAGACCTTTAGGATGATTTTTGAACATAATTAATAGTATTGTTTAAGTTAAAATTAGTTGTCTTTTCTATTGATAAATATCAGCAACCCATTTTTGCCTTGTAGGCAAGTGCGTATACACGTATTTGCTTAACCATCGCAAGCAAACCGTTGCTACGGGTAGGCGACAGATGCTCTTGCAAGCCTATCTCTTTCATAAAATAAAGGTCGGCATCCAATATTTCTTGTGGTGTATTGCCCGACAACACTCGTATAAGCAATGATATAAGCCCCCTAACTATTATAGCATCGCTATCGGCACGGAACTGCAATTTTCCGTCACACTCGTCAGCCACAAGCCACACACGGCTTTGGCAGCCTTCAATTATATTATCCGGAGTCTTATATTTCTCCTCCAACGGTTCTACGGCATTTCCTAATTCTATAATATAGGAATACTTGTCCATCCAGTCTTCTAAGCCGTCAAACTCCTCTATTATTTCGTCTTGTATCTTATTTATAGAACCCATCACTTAGCTAAGTTTCTAATACTTTGCCAAAAATACGCATTTTTTTTGAATTATTTCCACACGCAACAATGTTAAATAGCTTTATTACAAAAAAATGAGGCAATGTTTCCGCACCACCTCTATTAATAGACATTTGATTTATCGTCATAAAAAAGGCATATAACTTTCGCTATATGCCTTCTAGATATTTTAGATTTCAGCCTTTATTAGAAGAACTTAATCATGTTGTTCTCTACCTTAGTAGCACCACGAAGGATAGCCTCAACGTTCTTAACCACAGCACTGCTACCTCTAGTCATCGAGAATTGACGATCCACTTCCTCACCCGGAGTGCGTTGTGAAACATCTTTCTTTATCACCATATAAGCATATACTGCATTGTTACCCTTAACTAGACCTTTCAATTCATTTTCCTTAGCAACCGAAACGCTTGCCGCCAATTTGCCTTCACCTATTCCTATTCCAGGGATAAATGGTTGACCGAAAGTAACGTTGGCTGTATCAACCTTGCAGTTCATCAATTGAGCATACCCAGCTAGGTCTTTAGCCTTACCGTCATATTTTTCTACTAGAGCGTTAGCTTTCTTAGCAGTGCGAGCCTTTTGGGTCAACATCATCTTCAATTGAGGGTCACCCATTGGAGCATATTCGCCAGAATAAACGTCATCAAGAGCTACAACAATCATCTTATCCTTGTTTTCCTTATCAAAGATAGGAGAAACCGAACCCTTATCAGCACCGAAAAGCCATTGAACTGCCTTGCGTGTGTTTGCGATACCGTTAATTTGAGGTGTTGTGCTTACAATCTCAAATGGCATTGGTTGATAGCCGGCAGAAATTGCCTTTGAAGCTAGCAATTCGCTAGTGTTGTTCTCATTGATAAACGCTTGCAAGTTGTCACGCAAGTCGTTTACAGTCTTTGTGCTTGGTAATACGTTGAAAGTGATCACCGCTACATCATAGATGTTCTTTGGAGCAACCTTTTTGTTCACTTTCACAAAATATGCGAATTGGTCGTTAGCATTTAGAGGGAAATATCCAGTACCAGCATTGAACACCTTATTCTTAACTGAATCGGCCACGCCCAACATAACTTGCCAAATATTCTCTTCACCAGAAACAGCCTTATTCTTCAATAGTTCGGCAAGAGCAACGCCTGCGTTCAATTGAGTTAGAACTGAATCTTGCAATTTCTTGTCACCTTGAACAGTCACCATATTGATGTTTACTGAGTCAGTTTCCATCTTCTTGCCATTTAGCTTGACAATCTTATATGTGTTTGACAAGAATGTAGGTTCTGAAACCTCACCAACTTTAGCGTTTGCAACGAAATCCTTAACAGGTCTGTCAGTAATATCGTTAAGTCTTACAGTATTCTCTTCAATAATAAACTCACTATTATGACGAACTTGGTCAACACCCTCAGTCGAACGAAGTATCACCATTGATGTGTCAACTAGAGCCTTAGCTGTTGCTAAATCGGCAGTTGATGGAACTACATCTACTGCAATGACATGACCTATTCTCTCTTCATCTTCTAACTTGAACATGCCTTTCATGCTGTCATATTCAGCCTTTAAGTCAGCATCAGTCACTTCATAATCGGCATCTTTCAAAGAAGAATAATCAGCTTTCACATAAGCGATTTGGCTTGTTACCGCATTTTCCTCAAATAGATATTTCTTATCAAGTTCATTAGCTTGAACAACTCCAGCTATAAGTGCTTGCAACTTGCCATATTGCAATGTGCGGGCCATTTCTCCCTCACGCTTTATCCATTCAGCTCTAGCAGGAGCTACTTGTTGCTCTGTAGCACCATATTTAGATGGGTTGAAAAGCAAGTCATATAGTTGTGCAGGAGATTCACATCCCATTTGTTGAGCATATTGAATCATGTAAGGACTTGCGTTCTTACCTGTCATCGCTTCCGACAATTCAAGATCGGTAACATAAATTCCCACCTCGTCAAGTTCCTTGTTGAACAACTTCTCTGAAATCATTCCGTTCACTACTTGATTTTGAAGAACCGCGCCATCTTCAACCTTGCTTCCGCTGTTTTGGTACTGCGCATTTATTTCCTCATAACGTTTTTGGAACTCCATTGCGTCGATTTTATCATTACCGACTTTCACGATTGTGTTTCCATCACCAAAAAATGCTGTACCCGAATTCAACAAGTCTCCAAGGATGAATGCTAGAAGTGCAACACCTATGACCACTGTCAACAGCACAGCTCTTTTTCTAATTTTCTCTAATGCAGCCATTTAATTATTTAGTTTTTTGTTTTTATTTCCGTTAATTCAATCAATAAAACATCCCACATATATAATATATGCGGAATATAAGCACGCAAAGATACCATTTTTTGCGTTAAGACCAAAATTTTAACTTGTTTTTCTTGATTTTACATGTATAGCATTTATCTCTGGGAAAATCTAACGAATGAGGGAAAATAATGATGGCAGCACTGGTGTTCAATGACTTA
>CAZSHA010000045.1:0-19261 GCA_964606575.1 uncultured Muribaculaceae bacterium
TTCATCATTTGAAAACAAATGTTCTTCATGCAAAAATCGTTTTTAGTTTTACATTAGGGTTTATATTAAAATTTATTTCTCTCTATAGATTTCCACTACCATTTTTAGGAGCAGGACAGACGTAATGATTGCGGCTTTTACGCTTGATTGGTAATAACATCACTATTGGTTTCCACGTATTTTATCAATCATAGGCTGGTATTCAACCATTTTGCAACAGCACATACGAGCCGGCGGCAGCTAATTTTCCATCATTTTGCCAATTCACTCTTAATCATAGGTTCATGTTCACTATATTCAATTTGCAAATTTATATATTTTTTTCTTTTCTCATGCCACAACACCGCTATTATTTCTTTTTTAACGTTAGTTAATACCTTGCGGCTAATCTTCTTGAATGGCTTTGCGGAGGCTTTCTAGGGCATCGAGCAGCATGTGACGCGGATTTGCCACATTGAGTCGCATGTGACCTTCGCCGCCCTTGCCGAACATCTCGCCATCGTTAAGCGCTAGGTTGGCATGGTTAACAAAGAGGTCTATCAGGTCTTCGTGCTTCAAGCCCAGCTTAGTGCAGTCGAGCCACACTAGGAACGATGCCTGCGGACGCACCGGATGCACCTCAGGCATGTGCTGATTGCAGAACTCTTCCACGGCTAGCACATTACCTTCTATATATTGCAAAAGTTCTTCCAGCCAATCCTCGCCATGCGTGTAGGCGGCTTCTGAGGCAACTGTGGCTGTCCACGTTGGCGAGCTGAACTCGTTCACTTCCAGCCACTTGAAGAATGGCTCGCGCAACTCGGGATTCTTCACCACGCACCAAGAACTGGTCACGCCGGGGATATTGAAAGTCTTCGACGGAGCGCCGAACGACACGCTCACAGCCGCGGCATCCTCGCTCACCGAGGCAAACGGCGTATGGCGATGTCCGAACAAGCCCAAGTCACCGTGTATCTCGTCGCTAATGACCAACACGCCATATTGGCGCGCCAGCCGAGCCACTTCGGCTAGTGTCTCGCGGTTCCAGCAGATGCCTATAGGGTTATGAGGGTTGCATAGCACCATCACTTTAGGCTTTTCGGCAGCGAAAATATGCTCCAAGCCCGCTAAATCCATCTCGTAGCTGTCGCCGCGGCGTATAAGGTCATTGCTCACCACTCTGCGGTGATTACCCACTGCTACGTTGCGGAAAGGATGATATACCGGCTGCTGAACCACCACTGTGTCCCCCTTTTGGGTGAAGAAATTGAGGGCGTAGGCATAGCCGCGCACAACCCCGTTGACGAAAGTCAGTTCCTCACGCCCGATAGTCCAACCGTGGCGCCGTTTCTGCCAGTCTATTATCGACTGCCAATAGCTTTCAGGGGCTTGCGAGTAGCCGTAGATGTGATGCGCGGTGCGTTTTTCCAATGCCTCGCTTATGGCAGGGCACACCTCAAAGTCCATATCGGCTATCCATAGAGGACAAAGGTCCTCACGACCAAAAAGTTTCGTTAGGCTGTCGGTCATTATCGACCCTGTGCCTCGGCGGTCAATTATCGTATCAAAGTTATATTTTGCCATATCTGTAATGATTTTTTTGCTCCATATTCAAAGAATATGCAAATATAACGTTTTTTCACCAAACTCCCACCCTACAACCACGAAATAGTAACACAGTAATGCCGGGAGGTACTGACTACCCACCACAACACTGCTTCCATAGGATGATAGTTATTACTCTTATTCCTCCTATTGGGGATTGAGGAGGAGAGATTAGTATTCGCCGCCTTTGGCAACATAGTCTTCATCAAAGATAGGACGCACCGGACGCGCCATCGCTTTAACCGCTGACATATAAGGACTAAAGAACCTGCCCTCATAAAAAGCTGCCTCTGGACCAATAGCCAAAGTGTATGCCGAACCGGCATTCAGCTTTTCTGTGTATACGTTCGTATTCATGACCGGATCGGCTAGCCAGATATACACATGGTTAACATTCCACAATCCGCCCAAACCCATAGTACTCAACGTAGAATTATACGAGCGCTGTCCTGTAGACTCTATCCGCAATAGGTCACCGCCCTTGTTTATCTGCGTATACAATCCATACACTCTCCCCGAATCGTCATTTGGCACTTCACCTCGCCACAAACCGTTAAATTCCAATTTATCAGTAGTTAGCGATTGACCATCATCACCCGCACTTGATATCACTTGATATGTTGCCGCCGGTGGCACCTCAAATCCCACTGGACTCGGATCATATACCGTTTTCACCGTCTTCTTGCTATCATTACGGTTGGTTGACTTCGTATGATCCATATCATAATTGTTCCACAAGTTAAAATAACCGATTGAAGGCTTACTGCACCAATCAGCGTATTCCTCATCAGTATCTTTATTGTCACCGTTCACATATAGCACATTAGGGTTCTTGACCGCATCGCGCGGATGCACACGCTCAGCTTTCACCTCATACTTATACTTACTTTCCCAAGCCCAATGCTGCTTGATTCCTTCAGTCAAGTTCCATATCCCCACAATCGGGTCTTTACGTCCCCATTGATAATAGACGTTGTTGCCCACCGTTCCCACAAGCTCTAAACCTCTCTGGAATACTGAACGACGTTCAATGTTAATATCAGCGCCATTCAAGTCCTTCTGGACGAAATCCAGTACTAGTTTTCTATGGAACAGAGCTTTTGTCTTAGGCACGCAGTGTCCTAAATTAGACATCGCCACCGTATATACCACGCCACTGCCCGAATCCTTAGCCACGCCATTATCAGACACAACGTCTTGCAATTCATACTTCGACTTGATGCCGTATGAGTCCAAAATTTCATTTCGTTCAGTAGCGGTGTAATCATAGTCGCTAATCCATATATGCCAGCTCCACATTATCTCTCCAGCGGCATTACGCACGGCAAGCACTATATTGCCTTGTGTCAAGTGCTCGGCATTTAGCGTGAATTTCAAGAAGTGCTTCACGTCATCTGGGCTGCCGCCGCCAGCATCCGGCTTCTCATACAGCTCCACGCTACCTTCCATCACGGCATCATATACATCTTGCCACACTAGGCAAGCATCAGCCGGAGTATGCCTGCCTCCGTCGAGCGTGCTTATATAAGGCTGTGTAATTCCGTCGTTATCGTCATCCGCTTCCCAAATGGAGTTATTGTATGTCTTCTCGTGGTCTTGGAAATTATAATTTCTATTGTTTACAACTTTTACTGTCGTTCCATCTGATTCCTTATACCCTTTCGGCACATTTTTATTACCCATTATAAACGAAGATATTTTTTCCTTGCTGGTAGCGGTGCTTCCGCCATAGTTGTAAATCCATGAATCTGGATTCTCTTTCCCCGCCTCAATGGCGTTACCGTAAACGAGGGGCAGCATATAAGTTCCTCCCGAATGCACAATATAGCAGTTGGCAGTACTCCTGGCCCGTATTTCTCCCATGTGAGTATGCGTAGACAAGTCCCAAGGGTCGTCATCCGAGCCTTTCAGCGGGTTAGCTTGCATCTTTAAGTCGCCAGCGTATGACGACCACGTTTTCATCGGAGTTACCGAAACATTATAGGTTACAGCATCCACGCTTCCGTCGCCTTTGAGGGTGGACGGCTCTAGCGTAATCCAGTCGGGCATTGCTGTTACAGCCGTGCTGTCCTTCACTCCCATTTTGCCGGTATCGAAATCCTTCACCTCATAATTCACATTATGCATGTTCCTTATCTCCCAAGGCAGAATCTCAGTCTGGGTAGGGTTGCTTGCAAGTCGGCGATAACTCTTAACTTGATAGCTAGAGTACCTAGAACCGTCAAAATCAAATATGGTGATATATTTTTGCGTATCACCAGCATGTTCGGCATCATTGCTTAACGATGTCACTTCAAACACATATTCCCACAAGATTGAGCTAGCCGAGATGGTATAAGTGTAGGTCTTGCCCGCTTCCCACGAGCCGCCGCCTATGCTACCTTGGAACACCACGCTGAATCCGTCCTCTGTTTCTATCACCACCTTCACGAACGCATCGGCAGGGAGCGTCTGCGGAATCATCATGAACGTAGTAGCTTCACCGGCGTTGGCGGTCAAGTCTTGCGGTGTGCCTTGCACGTTAGCCACGTTGATAGTCTGCATGTAGGAGCAATCAGCCTCGCCGGCAGCAGTCCACGTGAAGCAGGCATCTCGCTGTCGTCACCCGTCACTTTCTCGCCGGCTAGAGCCGCAGTGCCGTCGAACACGCACGTACCCTTGCCGTACACACCGCCTATGGTGATGCTCTTTATCGTGCCGCTCACCACGTCGTCGGTCTTGAAGCGTATAGCCGATAGGGCGTGGCGGAAGTGCATAGGCACCGAGCCGTCAGCCGTCTTTGCAGTGGAGTTGTAGGCAAACATCAAGTCAGGTTGGGCCTCGGCATCGGTATTGCCGTCATTGCTCACCGGAGTTTCATAGCTGAACTCCACGTGGCGTACATCAGCCGTATTGGTAATGCCGTCGATATAGCTCGACATCTTCATTGATGGGCTACTTTCTGCAATAGCATAATCTATATAATAAGGAGAGTAGGCATAGAACTGCATCTCGCCCGCAGACCACAAGTAGGTGGTGGCAGTGTTCCAGAAGTTGCCAGCCTTGTCGGTTTTCTCGTTGCTGAAGTATACGGTAGAACCATCGGCGATAGCCGTCACGCCGAATGAGCCATGCACCGTTTCAAAGTTTTGGTCGGGCTTCACCGGCACGCCGCGGCTCATGCTTTGGTTGCCTGCCGCAGGCGTGCGGGTAGCTATCTCGTCGCACACCGAAGTGTGTAGGTAGAGAGTGTCGTTGCCGTCTTCCTGTTGCAAAGCCAACACGCCACGATAGTAGCGTAAGCCCTTTTCAGAGCGGCTTCCGCCCATGCTGTCCACCGAAACTATAGTCGGCGACAAGCTGAACCCTATCGCATCGGGGTTGCGGTATTCCCCGCGAGGCACTATATCATCGTCGCTGCACGATGCAAAAAGCCCTGTCGCCACTAGCAACAGCAAGCCCAAACGGCATTTCTCCAATATGTTCATATAATAGACGTGTAAATTTTATTTGTTACCGGGAAGGGTACATTCAACCCCGCCCGGCTATTGACTTCCCCTTTCAGGAAGAATGGTTTTTAATTAAATAATGATCTTAATTTGTTCCGTCCATATTTACATCTGTAACTGTTGCAGTTTGGAAATCGTCAACAGTTACTGTGAATGATACAGGAACTAGAACCGGATCAGTTGGTTCGGTTGGATCAGTTGGATCTACTGGCTCATAACCAGCACCTTCACCAAACTTGAATGTGTAAATGTACTTCTTACCTTGCTTCCAACCTGGTTGCTCGTCACCATTACCATCTTTCACTTTATCAGGAGAAGATACTGGAATAAGAACATCCTTATATTCGTCAGTAGCAGGCCACAATAGAGTTTCAACACCATTAACAACGTTCCACACCTTACAGCTAATAGCGAAGTAAGAACCCTTAGATGCTTCCAATTTATTTTCTGCATTGATAGTAGCTGGAGTCAAATGTTGAGGTAATAGCAACATAGGATCTGCAACAGCTAAATCTTCAACTTCATTCACTTTATCTAAAACAGCATTAGTAACTACAGCACTATATTCAACTTCACCAGATAAAGAAGTCCATTTTCCCCAACTTTCGTTAGTTTCTGTATCATCTGTGTCTGCTCCGTCGTTCTTATCTATACCTGTACCTGTTTCATCAGAATAGTCTGGGTTATTTGTTGTAGTTGTTGTTGCCAAATTCAATGTACCGGCATTCTTAAGCTTAACAATCTTTACACCATCAATCTGAACTTTCAAAGTTGAATTAGTATTCATTGCCTTGAACACGATTTGAGAAAGAGCGTGGCGGAAGTTTACGTTTACGCCATCAGTACCATTAGCTTCTTTTGTACATCCCTTGTTTACCGCATAAAGCAAGTCTTCTTGTTGGCTAACTTCATCTTTCACAGTGTAACTAATTGTTTTAGCAGTTTTATCCATAGGAATAGTAGCAGGATAAACTGAATAGAAGTCGACGCTTGCTTCAGTTGGCCAGAATTGAGTTGGTGAATAGGTCCAGTCATCCCCATCTTTTGCAATTTCTTTACCGGCGCCATTATTACCTTCCATAAATACGTTAGCGCCACTGAATCCATACACCGCAAACTTGCTAATGTCAGCCGCACTTTCAATCACTGTTCCGCGGCTAGCCTTGTCAGCTACTACGTTGAATGAGATAGCATCCTTTTGGATGTCTAGCACCTCGTCTTGTGAGCAAGATACCAATGTCATGGCTGCAACAGCCATTAAAAACATACTTTTTTTCATATCCGTTAATATTTTAGTTAATTATTTCATTTCTATTTTTCTATATACCAAAAAGATTAATTCATTGGTAGTGGATCAGGACTTACTGTACCAGTTTGGAAATCGTCAACAGTTACAGAGAACTTGATAGGAACGATAGTATCATCGCCTTCATCATCTTTACCGCCGCCATTATCACCACCGAACACGAATGTATAAACATACTTATATCCTTGTAACCAATCGATTTCAGCAGCTACGTTAGCATTGCCGTCATGCAATGTAATCCATGATGTACCGTCATCTGCCAAAACTTCAATTTTACAATCTAATGTGAAATAACTACCAGTTGCAGAAGCGACGCCACTTGTTAAATCAGCTTTTGTAACTCCTTGAGGTATCAAATACAATGGAGCAACTTCATCAGAAGCGGCATCTGCTTTGTCAGAATAATTAGCTGTCACATCAGCTGTTGCTTCTGTTGCATCGCATACCACGCCACCGGTTATAGATACATTATAGTCAACAGCACCAGTTGCAGTTGCCCACTCTCCATATCCATTACCTGTTGCATCTGTCGCTGCTTTAGGGAATGAAAGAGTACTCTCGTTTGCTATATTATTAACTGTGATGTCTCTAACTGTCACTTTAAGTTTTTGCTTACCTTCAGCCACTGCCACTTTAATCTTATAAGTGATTTGAGAAAGAGCGTGACGGAAGTTCAATGGAACGTCTTCAACCTGCTTTTCTTCATCGGTAGTCAACGCATATAGCAAATCATATTGACTTGCTTGATCCGCAGGAGTTTGAAAAGCTATTGTATTAGTATTAGAAGCATAAGCCGATGCAGTTACATTAGGTGTAGCACCAGCTCCATCAACTGGAGATATTGCATAGAAATCCATCTTACCTGCTGGCCAGAAATAACCACTGTTTTCATTTACCCATTGAGAACCGGTCGTTGATCTGCTCAATTCTAGGTCACTAAAATACATAATATGATCTGTTCCTTGATGAACAATGCCCCAAACTTCAAAATTAGAGATATTGTTTGTTGTAGTAGCACGACTAGCGTTGTCTGCAACAGCATTAAAATTAATCGCATCCATTTGCACTTCTACAACTTCGTCATTTGAGCAAGATGCTAACGACATGGCTGCTAGAGCCACCATAAACATTGTTTTTTTCATATTCATTTAATATTAAAAGTTAATAATTATTTTTACATTGCAATATCTTGTTGTTCTGTTTGCCAATCATCAACCGACGGGTTGAATCCGTTACCGTTTTCGATAGGCTCCGGCAATCCTAGGTCGGCATCAATGATGATATGCACGTTCTTGCGGTCGGGAGCCGTGTTCACTTGGTCGGAAACATCGACGAAGCGGGCATATCCCTGTCCGTCGCTCTGCCACAAGTACAAGATGAACATGTGAGGCTCAGTGTTCTCCTCGTGATGACCGAAGGTGTAGAATTTGCCTATGATTTTAGACTCACCGTCGGAAGCCGACTCAAACGGCACTGTCACCCTAGACTTGCCAAGTTCCATAGTGGACGGATAAAGCTCGCCGCTCAATCCGGTCAACGCACCCGACATCTGGCGTATGTGCTTCAAGTTCTTCACGTTACGCACTTCGTAGGTATAGGTGCAAATCAAGTCTTCGGGAACGAAGGTGAGAATAGTTTCGGTGGTGTTGTCTACCCTCACTTGCGGGTCGGGCGACGACGATGTGACCGTTTCGTGCGTGTAGTAAGTTCCGCTATCGGTGATGTCGATGCCTACAGCCGACGTTCCCCACATCATATCGGGGCTTATCACCACGCTCTCGTCCTCAGTGCCTACGGGACGTGGAGCGGTGAAATCGTTACGTCCGTATAGAGGCTCTAGGATGCCACCTTCACGTGTGTAATATTTAAAGTCGGAGTAGGAAGCGGTGTTGCCGAACAGCACAGCTTCGGTGTCGTTGTTGTTGACCACCACGTTGTACTCGCCAATCACGATTTCCACATAGCCGCCCTCACGGCTCAAGTCGAAACGGCGCGGAGTGCCGCCCTCCACAGGGAAGAAGTACACACTCATACCCTCGGGGTTGGCATCAGTAGCTTTGCTCCAGTCGAAAACAACCTTTATCTTGGCAGTGTGCGGGTGGTGATAGCACAAGTCCTTATGCTCACACGACGACAACGCCAATGCAGCCACCAACACTACTAATAGATTACGCATATATATCTGTAAATTCATCATTTCGTCGCCTCCTTTCACTTATCCTTATTATAATTTCCGCGACCAATGAGCCACACAAGCGAGATCTCAGCCTTGGTAGGACCGAACCAGCGGCGCTGCTTAGTCTTTTGCCACACATAACAGCCGTCGATAGGCAGATATTCCTTATACTCGCCGCCTAGATAGCCCAAACCGAGGGTGATGTCGAGATTGATACGCCGCAACAGCGGAGCCGAATAGCCTAGCGACAAACCGCCACCCCAAGTCCAGCGGTCGCCCAAGTAACCACGCCCGCCAAGCTCGAAGTCGTAGGTGAGCATCTGCCCGTACACCCCCACGTGCCAACCCTGCAACGGCTTCTCAGCAGCCTTAGAGCCGAAGTAGCGGCGTATTTCCAAGTCGCCGCCATAGGTACGCCAGAAGTTGTGATGCTTACTGCTCTTCCACCAAGCGTACATCCAGTTGCCAGTCAACGAGTAGTTTTTTCCTAGGTACACCTCAGCACCTATATTAGGTATTAGCGCCACATCATATAGCATATTGGTTTTCAACGCCACATATAGAGGAGCAGGCTCTGGACGCTCAAAGCGAGGAGGCTCCGGTATCTCTAATTGGCGAGGCTCAATCTCTAGATTCTCCACCACGGGGTTAAGAGGATCGTAGTTGATAATCTTTTCCCATTCGATTACTATCTGCAAATAGAACGCGCGCAACTTCGGGAAGAAGTGGCGGTACATGTAACGCCAAGGGCGGCTGTTGTCAAGCCACACCAGCTTGCGTTTACGTATTTCGATGTTGCTTCTGCCGCGGCGCTCAAGCTCGGGGGTGTTCTTGATGATGTCTAGCACCTCGTCACGATAAGCCATGTCGGAAGCCTCCACCATTTCATACAAGCCTTCCCAATCAATACCGCGCGACTCCTCCACAATCACCGAGTCGGGCAGGTCGACATAGCCTTTCAACACGCCACGAATCCGGTCGGCACGCTTGCGAGAAAGACGTTGGTTGAGTTTCCAAGTACCTTCGGGAGAACAGCCGGCAATGATGTGGATTTTTGAAATTTGGGTTAGGACACTGTCGCTCCTCAACTCCTTCACACGCTCCACGAACTTTTCCATGCGTTCACCATTGCCCTTGAAGTTGGGTTCCCACGTTGAATACCCCTGCCGGAAATACACTTGAAGAGTATCGGAAGCTCTTATGACCTCCCTCCTTCGCGCCTCTACATTAACACATATAGTAAAGACAAACAACAATATAATAAATAGTCGCTTCATGGACGTTAATATTAATCTTTCTATTCGCACTCCCCCCTGCGACACTCATCGGGGACAGCGTTATCATTCTCGTCCGCCCGATTCACCTTGTCAACAAGAGATAAGCACAGGTTTCATTATGCTTTTTCATATATGCCAAGCCTTTTTTGCCCTGCATGAGCTTTCAAACTCGTTTTCATGTGATTTTTTCCTAACGATTTACTACCTTTGCCTTGTTGGTTTCATCGGATATTTTATCCACCTTGGCATCGCTTTTTCAAAAGGACAGCAACTCACTCAACAAATTTGATTTACAAAAATAGCAGAAATTTTAGCTAAAATTACCCCCCCCGCACGTTAAATTATGTTAACGTGCGGGAATTGGTGGACATTCTGTAGTAAATTGTGTTTAAACTGCATTTATCCGCCACCAAACTGCAAAAATCGGGAATCACACAAAAAACACTAGGAGATACATGAGTATATAACACAACACGTGGCGGTCGTTTTCTATGCGACCGCCACGTGCGGAATAAATATCATCTTATTTTTACGCTAATTTGGCAAGAGCGGCCTTGATGCGCTCCACTGCCTCACGTATGTTATCATCGCTTGTGGCATAGCTCAAACGGATGTAGTCGGGAGCGCAGAACGCAGCACCCTCTACCGTAGCCACATGAGCATCCTCAAGCAGATACATAGACAAGTCATGCGAGTCCTTTATCACCTGCTCACCGTTCTTCTTGCCGAAATAAGCCGACACCTCAGGGAAGATGTAGAACGCTCCTTGCGGGTTATTGATACGCAAGCCCGGTATCTCCTTCAACAACTCAACTATCAAGTTGCGACGACGCTCGAACGCCTTACGCATATCTTCCACGCAGTCTTGCGAACCAGTATATGCCGCTTCTGCTGCCTTCTGAGCAACAGATGACGGATTGGAAGAATATTGTCCCTGCAACTTCTGGGTAGCCTTGGCAATCCACAGCGGAGCAGCCAAGTAGCCTATACGCCAACCAGTCATGGCATAAGCCTTGGAAACACCGTTTACGGTGACTACACGGTCGGCAACCTCTGGAAATTCTGCTATAGAGCAGAACTCGCCGGTATAGTTGATATGTTCATAGATTTCATCGGAAAGAATGATAATATCAGGATATTTGGCAAGCACATCGGCAAGAGCCTTCAGTTCCTTACGAGTGTAAACGCTTCCTGTGGGATTGGACGGCGAGCAAAGCAGCACCATCTTAGTCTTAGGCGTGATCGCCTCCTCCAGCTGTTTGGCAGTAATCTTGAAATCTTGCTCCACGCTGGCTGGCACTATCACGTTAACGCCCTCGGCAAGCTTCACCATCTCCACATAGCTCACCCATGCCGGAGTAGGGATAATCACCTCATCGCCAGGATTGATTACCGACAATATGCAGTTACAAAGCGACTGCTTCGCGCCGTTAGACACCACAATCTGGTCGGGAACGAAGTCACGCCCGTTCTCATTCTTCATCTTATCGCAAATAGCCTTGCGAAGCGACAAATAACCGCCAACCGGCGTATAGAAAGTGAAATTATCGTCAATAGCTTGCTTCGCCGCTTCCTTGATATGCTCGGGAGTGTTGAAATCAGGCTCACCCACCGACATGTTTATTACATCCACGCCCTGACTGCGCAACTCGGCACTCTTTTGCGACATTGCCAAGGTTTGAGATGGCGACAATGCCTGTATTCTTTGTGATACACTGCTCATATTTTACGCTATTTTAGTTATTTTGGGACAAAAATACATAATTTTAGCGAGTTTTCATCATAAATGCCAACAAATATACTTATTCGGAAGCACTTGGAAATTTCTTATTAGCCACTTCCATGATTTTTGACACATCAAAATAGAAACCTTCAGGCGACTTGCTGTCTTTCTTGTTCACACGGATATAGTCAATGTTTCCCTCAACCTCCTCGTGCGAAGTAGCCACATATCCCAAGAAATTTATAATATTGTACTCATGCTCAACCGAAGTCACAACCCAAGGATGCTCCTTTGTGCCTTGACCGCTCGACAAGATAGCCGCCACAATGTGATTGAGCCTAAACTGGCAGATGCGGGCAAGATTGTCCTTTCTTATCTCCTTCAAGGCATAGATGAAGAACGTCATCTGCCTCAAGTCGAAGATATTGTCGTTAAGGACATTGCGGGCATTATCACGTATAAGCACGCTCTCCTCACGTGTAAACTCTTTCTTATCGTATAGATGTTCCAGCTTCTCGGAGAACTCGGAAGTGCGGAAAGGATTGTAATCTTCCTGGAAGACATAGCCATAGTAAAGGTTGCGGTAATCCTCAACCGTCATCACCGTACCCCGCTTAATAGTGCCGTCGGGCAGGGTGTCGTTGAGCGAAATGGTATCGTTACGCATGAACGCCGCCATCAGCTTTGGATAGTGCGAACGGCTTCCCACGGTGTCCTGCGTAGCCCGCCTAACCTCCTCAAAATCGACCTTGCGCACCTCCAGCCTTTTAGGCGTAGCCGCCATAGTGGCAAATCCAGCCATCATGACACATAATATAGTAATAATCAGATATCTCATATCAAAAATTTCCTCAAAATCATAAAAAGTCCAGTCGTGGCATCATGCCCCGCACAAAAGTAGTTAATAAAAGCCTAAGCCCGAAACTTTATAAGTTTTCTTTATCGCTTTTAACATCTTGTTTCGTTCCGCTAGCCGAAGACGGAAGATTATAGGACACGCGTGTGTGGTAGAACGTGCATAACCTCTCTATAATGGTGCGTTTCACCACTTCAACTTCATGGAAGCTCATAGGCGAGTCCTTATACAGACCGTCTGCCATCTGCGACTCGATAATTTTGTTGACAAGCGAGCGTATAGCCTCGTCGTTATGTTCCTTCAAACTCTTAGCCGCAGCCTCGGTGGCATCAGCCATCATCAAGATAATGGTTTCACGAGTGTTAGGATTAGGACCGGGATAGGTGTATAGCGAGGCATCCACCTTATCAGCCCCTCCAGCTTGCTCGCACGCCTTCATATAGAAGAATTTAGCCTTGCCGCAACCGTGATGCTGTAAAATGAAATCCTTAATCACGCTAGGCAACTTCTCCTTATCAGCCTTCTGCACACCGTCGGTGACATGCTTCACCACAATACGCGCGCTCTGGTCGGGCGTGAGGCTATCGTGCGGATTCACTCCTCGCTGGTTCTCGGTGAAAAATGCAGGATTATTGATTTTACCCACATCGTGATACAATGCTCCCGCACGCACAAGCTGCACGTTAGCTCCTATGCTATGAGCAGCCTCGGCAGCCAAGTTAGCCACCTGCAACGAGTGCTGGAACGTGCCAGGACATTTCTCCGACAACTCACGCAGCAAGGTGTTGTTCACATCTCCTATCTCGACAAGCGAAACTGGAGTGATGAAACCGAAAAGTTTCTCAATGACGAACACCAGCACGTAGTTGAACGACAAAATAACTCCGTTCAAGGCAAAATTTATCATCAGCTGCTTGCTCACATGCGACATGTTTCCCTCGGTGAGGATCGACATGCCCACGTGTGTCAAGCAATAAGCTATCACTATATAGAACGCGCACTGCACCAATTGCGAGCGACGCAACAAGGAGCGGATGGAAACCACCGCAACCAGACCTGCGACTATCTGCAACACGATAAATTCCAACGGAGAGCTGACATCTAGCGCGCATATAAGCACCACAACCATATTAGCCATGAATGCCGTGCGGGAATCCAAGAAAGCTGAAACCAAAAGCGGAACTGTGGCGAACGGGATGAGATACAAGGCATTGACTGCCGTACCCTTCACGACAAGAGCCCCGGCGGTGAATCCAGCCATCACCACCATCAAAAATATCATTTTGCGGGTGTTGGTGAATATGTTCCAACGGAAGAAATACAGATAAGCGAAAAAACCGAAAAACAATATTGAAACCAGCAGAACCTGCCCAACAATGGGGTAATGGTTGCTCTTGCCTATGTTTGAGCGGTCTTTCATCATCCGCTCATATGTCTGCAACACGGTGAACAACTGCGGCGTTACCTTATCCCCGCGGTCGATGATACGCTCGCCCTTCTGTATAACTCCGATAGGCACTAGAGCCTTCTGATAAAGCTGGTCAAGCACACGGCGGGAGCCTTCGCTATCGTAAACGATATTAGGGACAAGATAATCGGTGATACGCACGTTGCTCATAGCCGCTCGGAACTCCGGCTCAGCAAACACTGAATCGAGATAGGAGTAAGCCTCACGCACCGAGAACATCTCAACCGTAGGCACTTGCTCAGCAACGTTACGCACTATACGCCTAATACCCGGAATCTGCCCCGTGGCAAGCTTTTCTCTAGTAGCATTATCAAGAATACCCTTATTGTAGATGTACTTGACACGCTCCACCAAAGCATATTTCATGCTCGGAGATATACGGCTGTCCTTATCCAGCATGTTATATAGGCTGCTGATGTTGGTTTTCTCTATCCTAGTATCACGCTCATAGATTGGCGCGAACTTAGCATCTATGCTATCCTTAGTTTTCCTAGCCGTGATAGAATCCATATTGATAGGCATATCAAATGGTGCTGTGAGCAGCGAATAAGTCCACGGCTTGCCCTGCTCATAGAGATAGTTGAACTTATCTCCGCTAGGAAAGAAAAACGAAACGATGGCAATAGAGCCTATCAGCAACGCATAATTTATAAGTTTGGTCTTTTTTGTATTCTTGTCACCCATCATTCCTTCTCAGCTTTTAATAAACATTTACGCTTTGGCACGCACAGCCGAAGTCACACCCTTAACGGCTTTCAACCGCTTGCACAAGTTGTTGACTACGGTGGCATCCTTCACAAGCACATCAAGGTGGCTAGTGAACAAGCCGTCCTTAGCACCTATTTCCAATTTGCGTATGTCAATGGCAAGCGTGGTTGAAATGGTATAAATGATTTCTTGCAAAATGCCCATACGGTCTATACCTTCGATACGCACAGTAACGAGGAACTTATCGGTGGGCGAGTCCCACTTGGTTTGCAACAATCTGCCACCATAGCTGCTCTTCAAACGCATGGCGTTAGGACAACTCAACTTATGCACCACCACTTCATCGTTGTCGTTGACATAGCCCACCACATCATCACCGGGTATAGGGTCGCAACAAGAAGCCAGCTTGTAATTGCTCACCCCGTTCTCAGAACGCAATATATAGATTTTGCGGATGTCAATCTTGCCGTCGACACGCTCAATCTTGGTCGTGGTATTCTTCGGCTCCTCTTGTTTCTTGCTAGGGACTCCAAGCCTTAACAACTTCGACAACAGGTTGCCCGATGAAGGTTTTATCTCTTTTATGATTTGGTCGCCCAATGCAATCTCATTGTTTCCAATCTTATAAAGCAGCTCGTCCTTGTTCTGAAGTTTCTCCTTATTTAAGATACGGTTCACCACATCACCGTTCATCTCGATATTGTTGTCAGCCAAGAATCGGGTGAGTATGTCGTTGCCCTTATCTATTATTAAACGACGTTGCTTCTTCAACGCATTACGCAAGCGGGTCTGTCCCTTTGCTGTCACCACAAACTTAGTCCACTCCTCCTTGACCGACTGCGAACGCGACGTTAGCACTTCGACCTGATCACCGCTTTGTAGCTTGTGCGACAACGGGACAAGCTTGTGGTTCACCTTGCCAGCGATGCAATGAGTACCCATCTCGCTGTGCAAAGAGAAAGCCAAGTCAAGCACCGAAGCGTTCTTAGGCAAAGTTACAAGTTCGCCCTTAGGCGTAAACACCACTATCTCCGATGCGAATAGGTTGAGCTTTATGGTATCAAGAAAATCTAAGGCGTTAGGCTCGGGATTATTCAATATTTCCTCAATTGTCATGAGCCAAGTGCGCAACTCGGTTTCCTCCTCTCCCTCACCTATTTTATACTTCCAGTGTGCGGCAAATCCCTTTTCCGCCATCTCATCCATACGCTCACTGCGTATCTGCACTTCCACCCAATTGCCATCAGGTCCCATCACAGTGAGATGCAAAGCCCGATAGCCGTTAGCCTTAGGCGTGCTTATCCAATCTCTTGTGCGGTCGGGGTGCAGGCTGTATAAATCGGTGATTTCGGAATATATGGTCCAGCAAATACGCTTCTCATCGCACTCGTTAGGACACCGGAAGACGATACGAGCGGCATAAAGGTCGTAAACCTCATCAAACGGCACATGCTTGGTTTCCATCTTGTTCCATATAGAATAAACCGACTTCACCCTAGCCTTCATATCATATCTCAAGCCCATAGCATCCAGTTTCTCACGGATAGGAGCAGCAAACTTGGTGAAAATCTCGTTACGTTGCCCCTCAGTTTCGGCTATCTGCCGGCTAATATTGGCGTATGCCTCAGGATGCTCATACTTAAAACTTAAATCCTCTAGCTCAGTCTTTATAGCAAATAGCCCTAAACGATGGGCCAATGGGGCGTAGATATACAAAGTTTCTCCGGCAATTTTATATTGCTTGCTTGGCAGCATAGAACCTAAAGTGCGCATGTTATGCAGACGGTCTGCCATCTTCACAAGAATCACACGTATGTCGTTGCTCATAGTAAGCAGCAGCTTACGGAAATTCTCGGCTTGAACCGATGCCTTATCGCCAAAAATACCACCCGAAATTTTAGTCAACCCCTCAACAATCTTGGCAATCTTCTTGCCAAATTGGGCTTCTATGTCTTCCACCGTATAGTCGGTATCTTCCACCACGTCGTGCAACAACGCCGAACATATAGACGTGCTGCCAAGACCTATTTCTTGGCTCACTATAGTGGCTACAGCAATAGGATGCAGTATGTAAGGCTCGCCAGAACGGCGCCGTATGCCCTTGTGAGCATCCCGAGCAAATTTGAATGCCTTTTCTATTATCTCCACCTTCTTGCGGTGGTTACTAGCCAAATAGCCGTCGAGTAGATTTTTAAACGCTGCGTCAACTATTCGGTTTTCTTCATCGGGGGTCATCTTAGTTTGTGCCATACGCATTTACGCAATTATTTAATCCAAGCTCTTCCTACAACGCCATAAAAGCGTTTAAGATACAAACTTAATAAATAATTACGAAAAACAAGGCAAGTAACCCGCAGAAAATTCAATCGGTCATCTTGATTCGTGTTTCACTAGTGCCAAGCAAAGCGATAGCCTTTATGCGTGCGCACAAATCGGAATCTTCCTTAAGCTTGCTCAAAGCCTGTTCCGCCAACTTCTGGTGCGCCTCTCTCTTGGAGTACCCCTTAGCCGTACCCATACAGACTCCGGCCAAATTGAGCGTGATAGTGAAAATGGTGTTATTCGATGCGTCAATCTCGACAGAATCTTCAACAAACTCAGCCTTAACCTTGTTGCGCTGCGCCCACTCCACCAGGCGAGATTTATAATTGTCGTCGGTACTAGTCAACTTATCCAAATCGAAATAAGCGTCTATTATCCGCTCTTTCACGAATTTATAACAACGATCGTAACCGAAATCAAGATAAACAGCAGCAACTAGAGCCTCAACAGCGTTGCCATAGACATAGCTGTTGTGCTGCACGCCTTTACCTGTTGCCATCACCTCGTGCAATTGCAAGTTACGACCGATCTTATTCAATGTGGCACGCTTCACCACCATAGACTGCGTGACGGTCAATTGTCCTTCCTTGGCGGTCGGGAAATGGTGATACAGAATATCCGACACCATAGCACCCAGGACAGAATCACCCAGCCACTCCATCCTCTCGTTGTTTCCGCCAAACACGCGGTAGTTCTTACGATCACGCACCGAACGGTGAACAAACGCCAACTTGTACAGGCCTATATTGTTGGGATAGAAGCCTAACACTTTCCTACAAAAACGATAAAGCCCCCTATCACGAAAGAAAGGGAGCTTTAAAGCTATGAAAATATCACTAAGGTACACTGTATAAATGTGTATTTACTTATTCTTCATATTTTTTCACGATAAGACTAGCATTGTGACCGCCAAATCCGAATGTGTTTGACAAAGCGGCTTTCACCTCACGCTTTTGAGCTTTGTTGAAAGTGAAATTCATGTTGTAGTCTATCTCTGGGTCATTGTCGCCTTCCTCATGGTTGATAGTAGGAGGAACAATACCGTTCTCAATAGTTTTCACACAGAAAAGTGCTTCTAGGGCACCAGTAGCACCTAGCAAGTGTCCTGTCATAGACTTAGTAGAACTGATGTTCAACTTATAAGCATGATCTCCGAACACTTCTTTGATAGCCTTAGCTTCCGACACGTCGCCCACACCAGTTGATGTACCGTGAACATTGATATAATCAATATCTTCAGGCTTCATACCAGCATCTTTCAACGCATTTGTCATAACAAGCTTAGCTCCCAAGCCTTCTGGGTGAGTTGCTGTGATGTGGTAAGCGTCAGCACTCATACCACCGCCCACTACTTCAGCATAGATTTTTGCTCCTCTAGCCTTAGCGTGCTCCAATTCCTCAAGAATCAAACAAGCCGAGCCTTCTCCCATTACGAAGCCGTCGCGTGAAGCACTGAACGGACGAGAAGCAGTTGCTGGACTGTCGTTGCGAGTCGATAATGCATGCATTGAGTTGAAACCACCTACACCAGCAGGGTAGATAGCCGCCTCGGCGCCTCCTGTCACGATTGCATCTGCCATGCCAAGACGAACATAGTTGAATGCGTCAATCAAAGCATTTGTAGAAGATGCACATGCCGACACGACACCGAAGTTAGGACCTCTGAAGCCATGTTCCATTGAAATGTGACCAGCAGCAATATCGGCAATCATCTTAGGGATGAAGAAAGGATTGTATTTAGGTCCTTGTTCATCACCATGAAGCGCATAATATCCTGCCTCTTCCTCAAATGTGTGAAGACCTCCGATACCTGCAGCGAAAATCACACCCACACGGTTGTGGTCTACGCTTTCGTTATCAAGATTTGATTCAGCTATTGCTTGTTCAGCCGCAACCAACGCATATTGCGCATATAGGTCGTAAGTACGGAGTTTCTTGCGGTCGAAATGCTTCGAAGCATCGAAATTCTTAACCTCACAAGCAAATTGCGTCTTGAATTTAGAAGCGTCAAAATGAGTAATAGGACCTGCACCACTCACACCGTTCACAGCGTTTTCCCATGTAGAGGCAACATCGTGACCAAGTGGAGTTATAGCTCCAAGACCTGTTACTACGACTCTCTTTAATTCCATATTAATATTTAAAATCGGAATAAAATCTTATTTGTTTGCCTCGATATAAGCGATAGCGTCACCTACAGTAGTAATTTTTTCTGCTTGATCATCTGGAATTTGGATACCGAATTCCTTTTCAAACTCCATAATCAACTCAACTGTATCAAGTGAATCAGCACCTAGGTCTTGAGCAAATGTAGCTTCTGGCTTTACTTCTGTTTCGTTAACACCTAGTTTGT
>CAZSHA010000046.1:0-18967 GCA_964606575.1 uncultured Muribaculaceae bacterium
TCATTATCAATAACTTACAAAGGTTTCAGCCTACTTTTTGCATATTAAGCCAAAATTTAGTGATTAAAGCACAATGATCGCTAAATTGACGATTCCAAGTAGCTACCTCAAATGATTTTACATCGAAATTGGAAAACGCATAGTCGATAAAAAAAGATTTATCTTCTTGAAACCGATAATAAAAGGTAGGTGTAGATTCTTCTCCTAATGGCTCGTTGTAGATAGAATGGTATAAGCTATAGATATTGTTCTGTTCTAATAACTCAAAAATCTTTTTGATTGAATATTTTGTTGGCTTTTCTCCCGATTGTCCTACATAGCAATTAAAATCACCAGCAATAAATACCTTATAGTTGATAAAATGTTTAAGGTATTCGTTGATGGCTTCGATAGCAATTTGTGGATATGATTTTGCTTTGTTGTGATTAGTTTTTGTAGGCCACATCGCTAGAATGAGAATGTCATTATACATGAGAGGTAAAGTATATTCGTGGATAGGATTATACCAATCGACTATATGGCACTTAGATTCCTTTTTATAAATAACCCCTAAGCCCTTTTTCTGTCGGCAATAATCACCAACCCATAACATTGCATAGTTATCAGGCAATGTGACATGTGCACTGCTTGATAATTCTGGTACGATAAAAACATCTGCTTCCATTGACAATAGTTTATCAACTTTTATCTGTGTGCAGTGATGAATGTTGTATGAAACGATTTTCATGAGATGGAATTATCGTGCTAATGACATGTTGATAGACACGCCATAACTGCTGTTGGTGGTAGGGTAGGCTGTTGACGATACTAGAGGAGTGTTGACTTGGTGATCAAAGTATGCGCCTATAGTGATGCGTTTACTCAATATATAGTTTGCAGTGAAGTTTATTGATAGCGTCTTGGTTCCGCTAGTTGCTTGTGTTATGTTAGTGTCGATTTTGCGAATAAGTGCATTGTTGTTTGATAGGTTGAACTCAAGGTTTAGTGTCAAGTCGTTGCTGATACCTTTTTGGCTACCTTTCATTTTCAAGAATGTGTTAAAGTTGACAAACTTGTATCCCGCACCAAATACAAATGATTTGGTGTTAGCTTCTACAATTTGTCCTGCCGATGAATTGAGCGTTAATGTGCGGCTGTCACGATATTCAGCATTGAAAGATACATTGTTCTTCATTGTAGCATTTACGCCAATAAGCGGTGCGAATTTTTCGGTAATTGCCACCGATGATATGTTATATGGCGATGATGGTATCGGGTTTTGTGTCAATTGGTCACGAGTGAAACCAAGACCGTCGCCTATGGCAATCCAATCACTATATGACGAGAACGAACCTACAGAATAGGTACATTGATAAGCGTGCGATAGTACGAAACTCTTGAAATATTGCCTAATTTTTCCTACTTGAATAAGTCCATCATAAGTTACACGCCAGTTAGGCATCATATCTCCAAGCCCAGGGAACGGATTCAATGTGACCTTTTTAGGGTCGATACCAGAATAAGCCGCAACGAAAGCTGGTATAAGCACGTCGCTACTAGACTGGCTCACGCTGCCGTTTTCGCTGTTGAAGGTTTGTCCAGCAAGGGTGTGACCTTGCATGAAGCCACTAGAAGGGTAGGTCTTATTCGCATATTGTCCTTCATAACGTTCACGTATAGTAGGGATGTTTTCAAGGAATTTGTTGAAAGCATCACTGTTGTATCCATCATCGGCAGAACTGCCTCGTAGAGCCGTTGCAATGGCACAATGCGTCTTCGTATAGCTACCAGAATAGATTGTTGTCATATCATCGTACATAAATTGCAATTGGTTGGTGCGGTTGTCTGTACGATTAGAAGTAAGATTTATTTTCAAACCTCTTATTGGCTCTAATGTTATTTCCAAATTAAACTCCGAAGTCTTAGAATAGGTAGCAGGTGATGTTTGTGTTTCATCGCATAGTAGCCATCCTCTGTCTTTTGCCTTTTGTATGTAGCTGTCGTCAGTGAAACCGAAAGCAAAATCCAAACCTGGAGCCATAACATCGTAATTATTGCTTTGTCCGAATACATCGCCAACATTAGGTATGAATTGAGGCAGTGTGAGTCCTTTGGTATTGCGGTAGCGTATATTTACATTTCTTACCATCATGCCGAAGCGTGTCGCATGTTGAGCAACTTCGCTCCACATGGATTTTTCTTCATTTATTATCTCTGTAATTATAAATTTAATGTTATTCTTGCCACGATTCAGAATCTCCACCTTGTTAGCGTCAATAATGCGTGACTTTACAGCAAATGGTTTGCCCTTTGTGTCGGTCGCAGTCACTTTCACTTTCTTGGTTTTCATATTGTGGCTTATGACAAAGGTTGTATCTTCTTTTAGCTGATAGGTGCGTGTGAACTTCTTTGGCTTTTTCTTGTTCTTTGCAGAATTGCGGTTGCTTGCTGAAAAACGCTTATTAACGTCTTTCAAGTATGAGAACTTATTGTAAAGTTGCTCTAGGTTGAAGCGTCCGTCAAAATTCCATGAAGCTTGGTTGGCTATGGTATTTCCTGTCGATATAGATTCCATTTCTGTACCTCTATCCCAATTATAAGAAGAATTATAGGTAGCTGATGCGGTAATGAAATCGGTAGCCCCAATCTTATTTAATGGTGCTTTGTAGCTAGCTACAAATGTTTGTCGGTAAGAATATGGTGTACCAAGCTCCTTGATGCTCTGCCATACAGAATCTTTCCAATTCTTGTAGCGGTCGGGGAATAGCTTTTTGTTTACCACGCCCATAGGTTCTTCTATGTGAGCCGTAGTATTGGAATTGAATGTCATAGACAATGACTTTGTGAAATTCCATGTAATGGCGAATTGCCTATCCCATAAGAAGTTCTTGCTTACCGATATTGGTAATTCAACGTCGATGTCGGCTTCATTACGGTCTTGTTGCTCGTAGTAGTAGCGTGACATGTTGGTATTGAATGCTATCGATGCTGGAAGCCAATTAAATTCCCAATCCCGTAAGAATCTGATACCTTTAGATTTTCCTTTTATTTTCTTAAACGGTTTTAAGGCATGGAAATAAGGCGAATAACTGTATTGGAAGCTTCCTCGATAATCGCTAGTGTTTTCAAACACATTTTCTGGGTCGCTATTACGTTGTTTGTTTGATGAATAGCTGAATGTGAAGTTTGCAGGATCCCAAGGCATAGGGTTCTTGCTTGCTACATCAAATTTAAGTCCTGATATACTGAAACTTTCAACGGTTCGGCTCGTTACTGCGTAATTGTTTATCGAGTCACGTTGGGCGTCGGTAGCACAAGCGTCAAGTGCATCTTCGAGAAGCACGTCTTGGTCTAGCGGATTATATTTAGGTGTTATTTTTTCCTTTGATATAGAGTAGTAGATAGGAGCTTTCAACTTTATTTTCTCTGGAAGGAAACGTCCTAAATCAACTTGCACGGCAACATTGTATTGTCCAAGGTCGTCAAGTCGGCGTTCGCTTAGGCTTTGGTCAACGGCACCGAATCCTACCGTTTCTTTGTGACCGCCCACATTGAGCATACCTATATCACTGATACCGATGTTGACATTCCCCTTTGCAGCCCAACCACCATCGTTGTTGAAGTCGGTAACACGTAATTCGTTGACCCAGACGTTGCAATTCTTGGTGGAATTAGAGCGGTTCTTTACGCCGATAATTATTACACGCACATCGCTAAGTGAAGGATTTCCAATCACGGTTATGGTGTTGTTTGGTCGTTCAGAATCGGCTATAGAATAACGCTTGTTATAAGAAACGTTATTTGTCTCCAGCATTTTTTCTGCGTTACGTTGCTTTTTAACCGCAGGGAATATATCTAGATCACAATCTAGCATGTTGTTAGAAGGCCACACTGCATATTGATCGGTATATTTGCCAGGAGGTGTGACTTCAAGCGGTATTTCATATTCATAGTAATTATTCTTCACGTCAGAGCCAAAGCGGATGAACATAGAAATGTCGCCATCGTTTAGTTGAGTAGTTTCGTCTATTAATGCTTCGTTGTGAACGAACATCTGTAGTCGGTTATAGATGCGAAGATCGAGGCTTGTGTTTCGATAAACAGCGCGTGACATTCCTGGATCAAGATCGGTAACTTTCAGCGACATAGATTGCTCGTTAAGTAGGGTGGCTTGTGCTTGTCCTGGGTCTATAATACGTGACACTCCAGGAGGAAGAACGTAATTAACCGGTTGACGACCTGAATTTTCCTCTATATTTACAGCATCAATATCTATCTTACCTTGTGCTGGCACTTCGCCTTGGATGTCTAGCTCATAGTCGTATGGTCGCCATTCGCCTCTTACTAGCTCTAAGGTGGCGAATCTAAGGTGGGTTGTAGCTTTAAAGCCTGTCATGAACATACGTATGAATCGAATTGTAGAGAAGTCGTTTATTGAGCCTATAGCTTTCTCATAATCCTTAACAGGAATTTTGAATTGGTACCAAGTAACTTCAGCGTTGCCTCCGTCACGAGTACTTACACGTGAAACTTGCTTATCGGTGATATAGTTCTTTCCTACAACAAGGTCGTCGGGTCTGATAGACACTTTATATTGGAAATAACGCTCATATTCGTTTAGAGTGTTGTCTTGGTTGATGTCCTCCACGTCTGGAACGCTGCGTGCCGATTGATATAATGATACGTCGGTATCTTCTGGAGATAGAGAGTTTCCTTCAGTTCCATTATAATGCTTGTAGCGATCTAGGATAGAAAGTTTAGCTTCATCATAATCATAGCCGCGATAGAAATGATAATTATCTCCAGCAGGGTCGTTAAGTGGAGAGAACTGGTCATTTTCCATGTTTGCTAGGGTTTCTGATGAAAGTTTCAGTCTTAAATCGTTCACATACTTTTGATATGTAGGGTGAGCTTTCTCCTCGTCGGTTGAAAGTCCGTTAAGACCCACGTCTTGAAGTTTGCGTGAACCAGCGGTGTTGTCGAATGCATAGGTTAATGAGGTGTTTGTTGACACTTTACCCCAGACGGTTTCTTTGACGTAGCTGTTAGAACCGTCAATCGGCATACCGTTCTCGTAAGATTTAAGACCGTCTTTTAGGATGTCTTCGCTTACTTCTCCTAAATTAAAATACAAATCTCCGCCTTCTTCGTTGAAATTCTCCTTATCAAGGAATGGATCCATCATCCAGAACTGGATATATTCGATGTTGGAAGATTCAAAATTAGTATTATCTAGTTTTCGCATTATACCTCCCCAACGCTTTTCGGGATTCAATAGATTACCATCTTGGTTGATGTTAGTGGCATCAAGGTTGTATGGCCCACGTTCGGTAGGGTAGAACGATAAGTTTAGAGTTTGGATAGTGGAAGATTCGCCATAATTCAACTCACGGTTTGGGAATATTTCACTATATGTGATTTCCCTAACGTAAGGGTTGGATTGTTGTGCAAGGTCATTTTTCAAATAACCAGGTGCAAGTGAGGAGTTGCGTTGTGTAAACAAACGGTCTATATAATACCATGCAAGCAAAGCTCTGTTCTTGCCATATTCAATATTGCCAGACTGTCCAGCTTCAGGGAATAGGGCAGATGAGGTGTTGTCGTATGGTGTAGATGCCAAGAACCATGAATATGGAGAACGCAAGTCGATACCGCTTTGAGTAGATTCAAAGTCGTCGATATAAGAACTTCCTTGCGCAGTCCCGCTTGTGGCTTTGTGTGGTACAATTTGAGCAAATTCTCCATTAATGTTGAATGTAGATGGAGCTGTAGCATTAACCGTAGGGATTTTATTCAACAGATTGGTAAGCCACATGAAATCGGTTTTATATGAGAAATTTAGCCCCCATATAGTATTGTTCACAGTTTCTTCTCCAATAGCAACTTTTTCAGTTAAAGATTTTTCTCCATAATGCATGATAGTACCGCCTATGTTGAAATCTTTATTGAATTGGTAGTTAAGGTCAAGACCTAGAAGAGTCTTGCGTTGCATGCTAAAGGTCGATTGATTTTCAAGCGAAACGCTGATACTAGTGCCGGCATCTATAATACTTTGGTTGGTAATCGTTACGATACCCATGCTATAATCCACAGTGTAATCACTGTTTTCGGTTAGAGTTACACCACCAGCTGTAACCACAACCGATCCTCTAGGTACATTCATGGCGTTAAGCCTGATTTGTGAACCAGAAGAGGCTTGGTATTCTCCTTTTAAGACATATTTATTTTTGTCTTGGAATTGGCGGGCTATGGTTAGGGTGGAATCGTATAATTGTTGATAAACGTATTTATCGGCAATACGGTCATCGCCTATTTTCTTCCTTAAATGTGAACCGAAAGGTTCTACAACAGGGAACACCACTTTACCAGTGGAAGGATATATCGTATATCCCTCTATAAAGTCAAAACGACCATCAGCACTATTGTTGTTATTAGAATCAATGTTGTCTAGATTCATTACTTGAAGCAACGGTGTGCCGTTTATTATCCCTTCTGGAATATAGGAAATTTCAGTACCCGTAGTATCGCTCAAATATTTGATGTTAAGTTTGAAATTACTTTTTTGCACTTGATAAGCGCCTAGAGAGTAAACGTTTTTCATCATAAGTTTCCACATTGGGAACTTTGGCGAAACGGTAGTACCTTTAAGCATTTTTACATAAAGAGATTGCTCGGTCGATGTAATATCTCCCGAGAATTCTCCCACTTGGTAGGTCTGTCCACGATAGGTATATTGATATGCTACTGCCAGTACTTCATCGGCATTAAGAGCCGATTTTAGCGATATATAACCTAAAGCTGAGTTTAATGTATACTCTGAAGAAGAAAGAAGCCTCGCACTTTCGACTTTTTCGTAATCTTGTCCTCCTTCTATGCCATAAGCCGATAAAGGTGATAGTACCGATGTTGCTTGGTTGATGTATCTGGCATCAGGATATTCGTTGATTATTTCGGTTAAAAGGTTGTTTGACGTATTTGATGTGTTTGGGAATGACGTATTTCCATTCCAATGCGAATTGTTCAGGTGAGAACTTTCTCCTAAATCCATGAAACTTATTAGGTTGCGTGATTCTTCAAACTTCCCTCGTTTATTAGTAATCCAAACTTCGATTCTCGTAATATTGATACCTGATGAAACTAATGGCAACTTCGAGCAAAATTCATCGTAGTTGTCACGGAAGAAATGTCCTAAGAAAAAATGGCGGTTGGCATCATAGTTGTCGGCATTTATCGTGAAATCGGTAGTTTGAGCCCCACCTCGTGTACTTACTGTTTTTGACTCTGAATTCTGCTGAGAAACTAAGGCGGTAGCTGTCAATTTCCCAAATTGCAGCTTAGTCTTGATGCCGAATAGAGAATTGCTACCTTTAATGAGCGAAGAACCTGTGGTCATACTCACGTTACCTGCTTCGATGCTTTTTATAATTTCATCTTCTTTGCCTTCATATTGGAGTTTGATGCTCTTAGAGTCAAAATCAAAGGTGGCATCGGTGTTGTAGCTCATGTTGAACTTCATCTTGTCGCCCACGGTAGCATTGATGTTTGCTTGTATTTTTTGTTCGAAGTCAAAATATGTCTTACGTCTAGCTCCGAGAGAAAGGGCAGGATTGTCCGTTTTGTTGGATTTCATACCCATATTTACTTGTACCGATCCCGTAGTCTTTAATTGTACACCTCCAGGACCGAACACTTTCTCCAATGGTCCTAAAGCAAAATTCATATCGAGAAAATTGAACGGATCTTTTTCATTGGCATTACTCATGCTGTTCTTCTCTCGATAATATTCTTGCATGGATTGTCTTAACACCATGTTGTTATATTCATCAGGAGAAAGCATGAAAGGTGTTGCTATTTCCCTGTCGCCTACTTTAGTGCGTATTATATAGCATCCTGTGGTGTAATCATATTCAGCTTCAGATTTAATGTTGGTAGGATTTTTTAAGTCGGCAGGACTTTCACTTGGGCTTAATTCTGAGTAAGAACTAGGTATCGTGCTTTGCACTTTGAACCTGACACTTGAAGAATCTTTTGTTGCAGCCTTTTTAGCCTCAGCACTGGGTGTAGGAGGTGGAGGCATTAATTTAGATGTTGTGTATTGGGCGAACGCAAAGAAATTATATGCAGAAAACGTGAGAATGCCGCATATAAAGACAAACAAGAAGATATATTTTTTATTGATGTATTTTCTCATTAAAAAAAATCGCCGCTATTTCTGTTAAGCGTGCCAAGAAGCCTCTTATATCAAGGCGATTTACCTTTATTACATCATCTTTAACGCTTTCTTGATAGCTTCTTCAACGCTAATATTCGGTGATGCAGAAAGTAGTTTCTTCAGCACTTTTTGTGATGCCTGTTGCGAGAATCCTAACATGACGAGGGCAGCTAAGGCTTCGTCGAAAATCTCGTTGTTAGCAGGAATCTGTATATTTAACGTGTCAGCAGGTGTTTTTATTTTATCTTTAAGGTCAACAATTATACGCTGCGCTGTTTTAGCTCCAATTCCTTTAACTGATTTAAGTGAATTTACGTTTGATGTTGCAATTGCTGCCTCTAATTCTGATGGGGATAGTGATGATAGAATCATGCGAGCCGAATTAGGACCGACTCCAGAAACACTAATCAATAGCAAGAAAAGTTCCCGTTCGTGTTTGTCTACGAATCCGTAAAGCACATGGGCATCTTCTCTGATTGATTCATATATGAATACGGTAGCTTTTTCCTCATTTTGCAGTTTCGTGTAGGTATATAGAGATATATTAACTAGGTAACCTATCTCGTTGTTTTCTACAACAGTGTATGTGGGTGTGATTTCTACAATATCTCCTTTGATGTATTCTATCATAATAGCTTACTTGATAATTATTTTTGATGTGAGATGTGTTCTTTCACCGTTAACGCTTATTAGGTATATTCCTGGTGTCACTTTCCCCGCTAAATCGACGTTTATTATTCCATTTTCAGGCATGACTAATTCGCTATGAACGATAGAGCCGCCCATGTTGAATATGTTTACTTGAGTAGCATTGCTGTTGTGCGTGTATATGGTGAGAAATCCGTTTGTTGGATCTTGAGAAATGATGGATGCTTCTTTAGGTGCTAATATGTCATTGATAGCACTGCTTTGAAGCACTTTTATCAATCCCGCTTTAGCATTTATTTTTCCATAGCCCCATTGTGTGGCATTGCCTTTAGCCGCAAACTCTTCCTTGGTAGATGTTTCTTTGAGAATGTTGCGAATGTCCTCTGGTGAGAGGCTTGGGTTAGCTTGTAGCCATAATGCGATAATACCAGCAACGGCAGGTGACGACATTGATGTTCCGCTCATATAGCCCCAATGGTAGTTGCGAGATAGACCGATAACTTCAGCTGATAGATAATCATGCTCAGTTTTGGTGGTTGTTACGTCATAGTTATTCACCGATGAAATTACTGTATGCCCAGGTGCTACTACATCGGGACGGCTTACACCATTGATGTCGATTCCATAGCTGGAGAAATACGCAATGTCGTTTAATGTTGCGCTTACGCCGTATGTTAAGCCTCCAAGGGTTTTAAATGTTGTTCTGGAGCTATAAGCTCCTACAGAGATTGTGTTTGAGCCAGTTGTCATATCGTTGTATGAGCCGTCAGGAGTACCAGCGGTGTATTTTGCATTGTCATAATTGGTGAACAGACAAGAATATCCATCAGCCCAACTGTCTATCTCAACACCTTTTCCCCCATAAAATTTTATTCCTATACGATAATTGTATGACTTCATGTCACCGTCAATTAGGGTGGTGATGTTATAACGGTTGTTATTGTCTAGTAGGCATTGTGCCATAATCGTGCCAGAGAAATAATTCAATAGGCTGGAACTATTCCACTTATATGTTGATAGTTTCTCTGAAGTTGGATAAATAATATCGGATACAATACTTTGTGTTTTTAGCTGAGTGTTATAAATGAAAAATTGTATACCGAATGGTATGCTATCTCTAGACCAAGTATCTATAAGTGAATAATCGTATGTGATATATCCGTCATTCTCTATGATTGTGCTAAGCTCAGGAGTACTTGTGTCGCCTGTGCTGAAAGTGTGATTCAAATACAAGTTCAAATCTCCTTCATTTCCTGCTGATATGACAATTATGCGTCCATCCCCCGATAGCTTGTCGAGGGCTGTGCATAATGTGCTGGTTCCGTCATGAGGACCAATATTTGTGCCGAGGCTTAAATTCACAACGGCAGGTTTGTTTACCGATTCGGCATAGTCAAAAATAGTTTTAACTTCTTCTACGATTCTTGAGTCGGATGCGTTGTCGGCAAGTCCGCTTAATACAATATCGCTTTCTGTTGCAGCTCCATATAGGCCGTTTGTCTTATAGCTACCAGCAGCGATACCCGAAGTGTGTGTGCCGTGGCTCTCTCCGCTATAATCTGTAGAAAGTTTTGCTATGCTTTCGCTAGTTTTGTGTTTCACGCCATTTACGGTTGCCATTTTCACTCGGCTGTTACCGTTTTCATCCATGAAGTTGATGTGGTTATAGTCTATACCGATGTCTACTACACCCACCACCACATCTTTGCCTGTATAAGCATTAGGTAAGTCATTACCCGTGTGAACATCATCTACGTGAGATGCACTGCGTGACTTGTCGTTGAGTTTTCGCATTTTTCGTGCGATAGATACGGATTCGACACATTCTATCTCGGCAATTGCGGTGATGCTTTCTAACGGGGTTTTAACTGTTAAGATGTTGTCAATCTCACTTGTTATTTCTACACCATTGGCAGATAAGGCTGAATATGGTATTTCGCAACCTTCTGTTATTGTGATAAAGGCATTTACGATAGGAATGCCACTATCATTTACACTTTTGATTGATATTTGTTTTGCCAGCTTGTTTCTAATTTGGGCAGAAAGTTTAGCTTCTTGATATTGGTCTAGAATTAAGTGTGTATAGCCTGATATTTTTTCTTTTGAGTTTATGCTTAGGAATAATAAAGAAAAAGCAAAAATAAGTAAAGCCCTTTTTATCATAATCAATAATTATTTATCATATAACGTTGCAAATATAGCATTTTATGGCATAATGGACAAATGCCTATATGTGATACTTTTGATGTATTTACAAAAAAATGGAATCGCAGTTTTATGCGATTCCATTTTTTCGTAGTTAATAATTGTTGATATTATTTTTTTGGATTGTTCAATGATTCAACATATTTGCGTAGACCTTCATTGTTAGGATCAACTTCAAGCCATTTTTCGTATGCTGTTTTTGCATTATTCATAGCCTCAATGTATTGAGGGTTGTTCTTGTATGCTTTTGGCTCGTCTTTCTTAATTTTTGAAGCAACACTGCTGTAGTATACTGCATGGTAACGGTGTGCTACAAGATAGTCGCTAGCTCTTTCAGTCTTGTTAGCTGGATCTTGATCAAGTAGTGCGATTAGATCATTGTATGCTTGTACTGCCTTGCCGTCAGTAGGCTCTACGTCTTGCATCCATTTGCAACGAGCTATTTGACCCAGTATGCGTGGGTTTCCAGGAACTTTCTCATTTACAATCTCAGCATATTTAATTGCTTTAGCTAGAGCCTCAGGCTTCATGATGCTATCGCTAGCTGTTGCTGTGCTGTCAGCTTCTTTAGCTGCGATGTCTGCTGCTACATTTGAATATTTTCTTGAAAGGATGAATAAGTCGTTAGTAACATAGTCGCCTTTGTCAATGAACTTTTGGAAGAATTCAGCCGACTTGACGTATTGTTCAGCATCGCTATATGCATCGCTGATTTCTTTTAATAGCTCAACCTTGTCGGGGTTAAGTCCTACAGCCTTCTCATATTTAGCAAGAGCTTCTTCGGTTCTACCTAGAGCCTTCAATGTTGCTGCGTAATCAGTGTAGTCTTTTACTTCTAGTTTAGCGCCTTCTGGAAGTTGACCCTCGAAAATAGCTTTAGCAGCAGTTTCAGCTTCAGCCCATTGTTGTAGGGCAACAAGGTTGTAGAATGTCATACGCTTCATGTAGAAGTTTTGAACATCGTTAGCAGGAAGTGTTGCAACTAATTCTTTAGCAAGTGCTAGAGATTCGTTGTACTTTTGACCGTAGAACAAAAGGAATGCGTAGCGAGAACGGTCTTGTGTGAAGTGGTTAGGGTTCTCAATATATTTTCCATATTGTTGAGCAGCCATAGCCCATTGGTCGTTTTGATAGTATTTCTCGGCTAACTCACGTTGTGCAAGTGCAGAATTTGGTCTTTTTTCAAGAATCTTAGTAAGCTGGTTGATTGCCATTTCAGGATTTACGAAGAAATAGGTGTTAGCGTATTTCACGTATGCTTCGATATTTTCGGTATCGAAGTTGAATGCCATTTCATACATTCCTGCTGCATTACCCCAATCTTTCTTAGCTGCGTGGATGTCGCCTTCAAAGATATAAATATCAGGGTCTTTTTGATTCCATTTTCTAGCGTTATTAGAAGCCTTTTCTATTTCTTTAGCATAAGCTACTGGGTCAACTTCATGATAAGCTCTTGCTATAGCTGCTTGTACCTTAGAATTTTTCTTTGTTAGTTTTTCTGCTGCTTTGAAAAGGTCTTTTGCTCCTTCGGCATTGCCGTTCTTTAATTCGATAAGACCAAGACCCACATGATTATATGGGTTCTCTGCGTTTGCTTCAAGACCTTTTGTAAAGTTAGCTTTAGCATCAGCAATCTTATTGTCTTTCATGTCAAGACAACCTAGATAATAGTAAGCCTCACTCTTGTCAGTAGAAGCATCGTTAAGGTTACGCAAAAGCAATTCTTTCGCATTGTCGTATTGACCAACTTTGTAATACTCAATACCATCTTTATAGCCTTGTGCAAGTGCCGATAAAGATCCTCCTAATAGGATTAGGGAAACTAAAACTTTAAATTTCATTTTTTTGTTACTTATTGTTTCAATTATTTTTTGTTTTCTCTTTTTCTTACTCTCGTTTGTTGGTATAATTTGCCTTGTAGTTTATCGCTAGATACAATCTGTTTTTCTTTTATTCGATTTGTACCATACGTGGTTGTATAGCAGCTGGCAGTACACCGGTGTTTTGTATAATTTTTTGACCGATATACCCAGTCATAAATACTAGGAAACCGCTAGGCAAACTGCCTCTTGCTGCTGTTGATACTGCATATATACTACGGTATAGCGGATATTCTCCGCTGAATATATAAGCCTGATAAGGTTGATAACCGATAGGCTCGTCGTCACGTCTTATTTTCAACACTTTGATGTCGCTGTTGAACTCAAGTGTGGTAGTGTCGTTTTTTTGTAGCTCCTTAGTGTGTTCGGCTACGCTTTTGGTTCGACCTTTCATATCAGAAGTAATCCAGCTTACACCTATAATACCTATTGCATTTTTATTTTTAGAAACCACGTCAAAAACCTCTTTGTTGCTGTTTTGAGCATACACCTCATTAGAGAAAGGTTTACCACGAAGTACAGAATCTTCCATATATTTTACGATGCTTGAACCTTTATGGTCGAATATGACTTGTATTTTGCCTAGCTTAGATGGCTCAATCTCGTCCCATCTGCTGCTAGCTCCAGTTAAAATGTCACGCAGCTCGCTTATGGTCAATTCTTCTATTGTGTTGTCTTTGTTTACGATAAGGGCGATAGCATCAACAGCCAATCGTTGTTGGAACAGGTTGCGGTTTTTAGCTTTTAGTTTTGCTCTATGGGCTTCTGTTAGCTCATGAGGTATTATGATAAGTTGTGTGCTAAGGTTCATTAAAGAATCAATAGCCGAACTCTCATCCATATAATAAGGTATGATGTTGGCGTTAGGGTAGGTGTATTCAAATACTTCGACTTCTTGGTTGAGTATGTTCTCAAAACTTTCGTCGCATATAACGGTAGCAATACCGCTTGAGCTAGTGTTCTTTTTCTTGCTTTCGCATGAGCTGATGCCAAGTAGTAGAGTTAGAAGTATTGAATATGTAAGGATTTTGTTTCTCATTACGGTAAGTATTAATGTTTTGAACATGTAATCATCATTTAAGTTGTCGATAACCACGCCATAGACCGTAAACGATAAATATAACTCCCATTCCATAGCGAGGGTAATCGGACATCCAGAAAAAGAAATCAGTACCCAATGTCAAATATGCCATTCCAAAATATATACATACCATAAAGATGCCGAAAATTTTCTTTCCGCTCTTTGTGGTATCTTTTTTTTGAACCGAAACTTGTGATTTCTCGCTTGTCGTGGTTTCGGTTTGCTCTATGTTCACTTTTTCTTCGTTTTCTTCCATCTTTTTGATTAATATTAGGTTGGATTGCATCCAAACAAAATATTTCTCGGTAAAGTTAAATAAAAAACACCGAACTATAATTTTATTACGCTGTAATTATAATATCTTAACTTAAAAAACGGTTTTTTCTTGATTATTCGTCACTTGGATTCAGTGCTAGTGTCTTGGATGTCTTTGCCCCAAGCTCCTTGATGTCAGAAATGCGTTTTAGCAGATTACCATTGCCGGTGGTTAGTTTTTTCATAGCATTGTCATAAGCATTGCGGGTGTTGTTTAGGCTTTTGTCTATGACTTTCATGTCGTCGATGAAACCAGCGAACTTGTCATATAGTTTACCTGTTTCTTCCGCTATTCTTACTGCATTCTTTGTCTGCTTGTCGTGTTGCCATAATTGGTCGACTAATTTCAGTACCGAAACTAAGTGAGTAGGGGAGATAAGCACTACATGATTATCGTAAGCGTATTTCCATAAAGAGTTGTCGTGTTGCATTGCGGCAATGTAAGCTCCTTCATTAGGGATGAACATCATAATGAAGTCGGCAGAATTGCTTATCGCCTTTTGATATTTCTGACCTTTAAGCTCGTCGATATGTCTTTTGACTGATACTAAATGTTTATCTAGCAGTACTTTCTGTTTGCTCGGTTCATCTTCTGAACAGAAATCGACATAGCTGGAAAGGGATACTTTAGAATCTATTATGATAGCCTTTCCTTGCGGGAATTTTACTACTACATCAGGTCTTACAGCTTGTCCGTCCTCGCTAACGAGTCGGTGCCCATTTTCATCGGTGGTCTGTTGTACGGTAAAGTGTATACCTTCTTGCAACCCGCAGTTCTCTAGAATATCAAGCAGGATCATTTCGCCCCAGTCTCCTTGCGTCTTGCTGTTTCCTTTTAATGCTTGGGTGAGGTCTTTAGCCTCTTTGCCGATGGTTTTGTTGAGTTCCATAAGCAACTTGATGTGTTCTCGCAGGGCTTCACGATCCTTGATGTCGTTTTTAGCATTGTCTTGTATGGTGTTCTCAAATTTTAAGATTTGCTCTTTTAAGGGGATCAGAATCTCGTTAAGTCTAGTTTCGTTAAGCTCTTTGAAACGCTTAGTCTTGTCGTCGAAAATCTCGTTGGCAAGTACTTTGAATTGGGATTCGGCTTCTTGTTGAAGTCGTGCTTTCTCTTCGGTTATATTTCTTATCTGTTCTAAAAGTTTGGCATTTTCTGCCGCATAAGCGTTAAGTTTGTCTGATGTTGCCTTTATTTCTTGTTTGTGTAGTTCCCTCTCTTTGTTTATTTGGTCGTTGCAGTTATTTATTGTTTGCTTAGCTTCTGCTAGTTGCTGATTGCAGTTGTTCAGTAATGCGCTTTTTGTAGAAAGTTCTGCTGTTATATTGTTTATTTCGTTGTTTATTTTTCTTGATGAATATAAATGCCAAAACATTATACCTAATAGTGCAACTGTGATAATAATCATTATTATTGTTGTGGACATAGCAATATACATTTATAATAATTTGTAGGTGTAAAGATACTAAATAATTGCTATTCTATGAAAAAATGTTGTAATGGTTGTGCTAAATAAGAAAAGTATGAGTAATTTTATAATCGGAATAAATAGAATATAGATTAATGGCAAAATTGAAACTTACTGATGAATGGTGGACTTCACCAGCAGAAGGCGAAAACGGAGCATTGATAATGGTGACGGGCCGCCGTGACATGGAGGAGGCTATGGCGACAGGGGTGTATAACCACCGTGTAGAGATAACATGGAAATATGAGGCTGATGCTAAAGGTATGCCTGATGTGCCAACTTCGTCGTTGATGGAGCAGGTGCAGGATGCTTTACAGGATGATTTTATGAAAGACCCTGTGGCTATTCTTACTGGTATATACACTGGATGTGGTGAAAGAAATTGGGTGTTTTACACTCGTAGTTTGAGAATTTTTGAACGTAAGTTAAATGAGGATTTGGCATCGTTTGATTTGCTTCCTATAACTTTATACGTAGAGGATGATCCAGAGTGGAACGAATATAAAGAAATGAAAGAGGAAACAGAAATAATAGAGTGATACTAAATATTATAATAAAAGAAAACAGCCCTTTAAAAGTTGTAGGTAAACATTCAAGGGCTGTTTAGTATTCAGTGAAAAATTTGATTACATGTTCATGCCGCCGTCAACTTGGATAACTTGACCTGATACGTAAGACGACATATCAGAAGCAAGGAATGTAGCGACATTAGCGATGTCATCAACAGAACCGCCACGACGTAGAGGGATTTTCTTGGCCCATTCAGCGCGAACTTCATCAGGTAGTGCGGCAGTCATAGCTGTTTCGATGAATCCAGGTGCAATTGCGTTGGCACGTATACCACGAGAACCTAGTTCTTGAGCTACGCTCTTAGCTAATGCGATAAGACCAGCCTTAGATGCGGCATAGTTAGATTGACCAGCATTGCCGTGTACACCTACTACTGAAGACATGTTGATGATCGAACCGCTGCGTTGACGCATCATGATAGGGGTAAGAGCGTGGATATAGTTGAAAGCTGATTTTAGGTTTACGGCGATAACAGCATCCCATTGAGCTTCGCTCATACGCATCATCAAGCCGTCCTTTGTGATACCTGCATTGTTTACAAGGATGTCAATGTGTCCAAATTCCTTGTGAATCTCAGCTACTGTATTAGCTGTATCCTCAAAATTTGCCGCATTAGAGGCATAGCCTTTAGCTTTTACGCCTAGAGCAGCTATTTCTGCTTCAGTTTGTTTCCCGTTTTCGTCGATTACCAAATCAGTGAATGCGATGTCGGCTCCTTCTTGAGCAAATTTAAGAGCGATAGCCTTGCCGATACCGCGTGCCGCTCCAGTGATTAGTGCTACTTTTCCTTCTAGTAATTTCATAATAAATGGTGTTATTTTTATTTCGTTAAATTATTATCATAATATCTCAGACTTTTATGCCGTATAGGATAAAATCCTTGATATACTCTCTTAATTTTAATTTTTCAATGCCGAGTTCGGCGAAGTTGTCACGGATGTAAGGGACATCAAGACCTTGTAGTGCCAGAATCATAACCGTAGCGGTTTCTTCGACATGCTTAATGCGGAATATACCTTTCTCTTTGCCTTCTGATAGAATCTGCTTTAGGATATTCACCTCTTTCCACATTGTGGAGCGACGAGCACGATCTACTTTCCTGATGTCACGGAAAAAACCAGCTCTTAGCGAGCCGTTGCGAATCACAAGCTCTTTAATGGTTTCAAAACGGATGAAGATGAAATTCATTAATTTCTGCTCTGGAGGAATTGGCATTGATGGTAGCTCGGTCAACTTATCAACCACCTTTTCGCTCTCTGTTTTTACAACAGCATTAAAGATCTCTCGTTTATTCTTAAAATAGGTGTATATGGTTCGACGTCCTTTTTCCGATGCCGATGCAATGTCGTTCATCGTAGTATTTTCCACACCTTTCCGGGCGAAAAGCTGTCTTGCTATTTCGATAAGTTTATCTCTTGTCTTCAATACCATTATTCTAAGCCTATTTTACTTGGCAAAATTAATAAATTAAATTAAGGTCGCCAACTTTTAATATAATTCTTTCAGGGCAACCGCATCAAAATTGCGTCTTATAGTTGGTAGAACTTCAAGTCTTTCAGAGGTAATAAGTAACTAAAATTGTTTGTAAAACGACAGAAAATATATGCTGAAAAAAATTGCATATCTCATTGATTATTAGTAATTTTAAGGTGTAATAATCAATGCTTTTAAGTATGAAAATTGCAGCTATTTTTTCTTCCATCCCTGACCACCGAGTAGTAGGTCGTTGTACTTATCCGTTGTCTGATTTGCTTACCATTGCTTTGCTTTCATACATGTGCGGAGGAGAGGATTATGTCGATATGAGTGAGTTCGCTCAATTTAGAGCGGCAGAATTATGTTTATTAGAAGGTTGCAATACGACACCCTCGCCAGATACATTCGAGCGTTTGATGAGTGCCGTATCTCCAGATGAGATTGAGAGATGCCTGATTGAAAGTGGTAAGGCATTGCTTGACACTTTAGCAGAGAAGCAAATCGTAATTGACGGCAAGAAACTTCGAGGGACAAATCCTCGTTCACGCGGCACAAAGGGGGATTATTTGATGAACGCCTTTGTTAGCGAGAACAGATTAATCGTAGGGCAGTCAATAGTCAAGGATAAGGAAAATGAGATAAAAGCTATTCCAGAAATTCTTGACAAGTTGGATATTGAAGATGCAATAGTTTCAATAGACGCCATCGGAACACAAGTGGAAATAGCGCAGCAAATAACTGAGAAACGAGGTCATTATTTTCTTGCGTTAAAGGAAAATCAAAAGTCTCTCTATGAAGCCGTTGAAGCAGCATTTAAATACAATAAGCCGATTGATACGAATAATGAAATGGAAGCCGATCATGGTCGAATTGAGGAACGTATTTGTTCTATATTACCGGCTTTGTGTATAGAGGAAGAGGCTGTGCGCAATAGGTGGAGTAAATTGTCCACAATAGTTCGTATTGACTCTAATGTGGACGACAAGACCACCGGAAAACATAGCTACACAACGCGATATTATATTAGTGACGAGGCCTTTTCGAAAGCCGCATATTTCAATATGCTGGCTCGCGGACATTGGTCTATTGAAAACTTATTGCATTGGCTTTTGGACGTTGCCTTTCATGAAGA
>CAZSHA010000047.1:0-18674 GCA_964606575.1 uncultured Muribaculaceae bacterium
GTGTCAAATAAGGTGCGTGCAGCGTTAAGATTGCTAGGATTTGGAGATATAAAGGACTCTTTTAGTAAAATATTGAAAGATTTTCAACCGGATATAGTGCATCTTCACAATATACATTCATATATATCCCCCGTAGTGGCAAAGATTGCAAAGGATTTCGGATGCCGTGTCGTGTGGACTTTGCATGACTATAAGTTGATATGTCCGTCTTATGCGTGTTTACGTGAAGAAAAACCATGTGAACTATGCTTCGATGATAAGTTTAATGTATTGAAACATAGGTGTATGAAAGGTAGCTTGTCAGCAAGCGTGCTAGCCTATTTGGAGGCTAAAAAATGGAATAAGGACTGGGTGGAACGCTATGTTGACGCATTTGTGTGTCCAAGCGAATTCATGGCACGGAAAATGGCACAGGCGGGGTTTGATAAGCGAAAATTACATGTAATATGTAATTTTATTGATCCTGCTAAGATGTCGATATTAAAATCTATGCCAGCAACCGAAAGGCTGGATTATTATATGTATGTAGGGCGTTTATCACCAGAAAAAGGCGTTCAAACGCTTTTAAAAGTAGCTTCAAGGCTGCCATATACCCTTAAAGTGGCTGGAGATGGACCTTTGTTGAAGGTTCTAAAGGCTGAATATGTTTCATGTACTAACGTGGAGTTCTTAGGGAGAAAAAATGCTGAAGAGGTAAGTCATCTGTTGACTCATGCGAAATTTTCAGTAGCACCGTCAGAATGTTATGAAAATAACCCTTTAAGTGTAATAGAGTCTTTATGTGCGGGAACTCCTGTAATTGGGGCAAATATAGGAGGAATACCCGAATTGATAGATGGTGCTAACGGACTTACTTTTAAAGCGGGTGATGAACACGTATTAAGTGGGTCGGTATGCCAATCGTTTGATAAAGAGTGGGATAATGAAAGAATAAAATGTGATTCGATAGAAAGATTCTCACCTTTAAAATACATGGAATCGATAAAAAAACTATATGTCCCAGTTGAGGTACAATAAAAACGAAAATCTTTAGTTATTATATTAATAAGGATAAATAACTGAAAGATGAAAAATATAGTACAGGGAAGTTTGATTACGACATTTCGATGTAATGCAAAATGTAACATGTGCAATATATGGAAGTGTCCTACTCATCCTAACGAGGAGATTGATCCAGAGTATTATGAAAAACTTCCATCTGGTCTTAGAATAAATATAACAGGCGGTGAGGCTACTTTAAGAAAGGATATAGATAAGATATTTGAAATACTTTATCCTAAATCTAGCCTTTTGGAATTGAGTACAAATGGCTATAATACAGAACAAATCGTAGCTCTAGCTAATAAATATCCTAATATATTAATTCGTGTAAGCGTTGAGGGTTTGCCTAAGATAAATGACTCGAAAAGAGGTCTTGTTGATGGTTTTGATCATGCGTTAAGAACGATTCTTGAATTAAAGAAAACGAAATGTAAGAATATTGGATTTTCGGTTGTAATTTCACCTGATAACTATAAAGATCTAGTTCATTTATATGAGCTATGTGTTGCCCTTGATGTGGAATTAGGTAATTCTGCAGTTCATAATTCTTGGTATTTTCATAAAGATGATAATGAAATTGTCAGTGAAGGGGCTTTGGAGCAACATGAGTTATTTGTAAAGGCTCTTCTTACATCTAAACGCCGTGGCTGGAAAAATAGATTGAAAGATTATGGGCGAGCTTTTTTCAATAGGTCGATACATAGACGATTGAGAGGGGATGAGAGTGGCTACCGTCCAGCATGTGGCGCATTGAAGGATTTCTTTTTCATAGATCCTTGGGGTAATGTTTCACCTTGTAACGGCTCAAAAGAAGAATGGGTAATAGGTAATATAAAAGAACAAAGCTTCGATGAAATAATGTCGTCGGAGAAAGCGAAAGAGGCAATGGAGAAAGTAAGAACTTGTGATCGTAACTGTGCCTTTATCGTAACTGAACGGCATGATATGTTGCGTCGTCCTTGGATTCCAATTAAATGGATTCTAAAGAATAAATGGCGAATTAGAAAAGGAAAGAGCATCTGTTGGGATTAATAGATCTTATTCAGAAATGGCTAGATTGTCGGTTATTGGCATACGTGGATTCCCTGGAGTACAAGGCGGAGTTGAGGTTCATTGTGAAAATCTGTATACTAGGTTTAGCGAAAATCTAGAAATAAAAGTTTATAGACGAAAGCCTTATTTGTCTTTTGGCTCGTACAAATCATATCCAAGAATAGTTTTTAAAGACATGTTTTCTACCCGAATAAAAGGGGTAGAAGCCGTTCTGCATACTTTTATAAGCTGTTGCCATGTGATTGTGCATCGACCAGATGTGGTTCATGTTCATAATATTGGTCCAGGATTGTTTATCCCTTTTTTGAAATTGTTTGGTTTAAGGGTGTGTATGACCTATCATAGCCCAAATTACGAACATAAAAAATGGGGCTTTTTTGCAAGATTATTGTTGAAAACTGGAGAATGGTTTTCACTTAACTTTGCTGATGACGTTATATTCGTCAATAGTTTTCAACTGGATAAAATAGGCGTAAGATATAGGTGCAAATGTCATTATGTGCCTAATGGTATAGCTATTCAGCCGAGAGCAAATACGGATGATTTTATACGCAAGTATGGATTAGAGAAGCGTAGCTATGTGTTGGCTGTGGGGCGTATTACTCCCGAAAAGGGATTTGACGTATTGGTAAGGGCCGTTTCACTTGTACCCGAAATCAAGCATCTTGTTATAGCTGGGGCTAGCGATCATGATAAGGGTTATTTTGAGTATTTGAAGTCCTTAGATGTTAATAATAAAGTGGTGTTTACAGGCTTTACCACTGGTGATGATTTGCGGGAGTTGTATTCGTTTGCGAGAGTGTTTGTATTGTCTTCATATAATGAGGGCTTCCCTTTAGTGCTGTTGGAGGCAATGAGTTATAAGTTGCCAATGGTTGTAACTGACATACCAGCTACTCATTTGTTGGATATTCCAAGCGATGACTATGTTAAGGCTGGTGACATTGAATCATTTTCTTCAGCTATTGCTAAGAAATATGCGAGCGGAGAGATGGAAGTTGGCTATGATTTGTCGAAATTTAATTGGGACGAGATTGCGTTAATAACGGAAAAGATATTATTAGGTCAAAAATGAGAATATGTTTGGAGCAATAAAAAGTCTGATACAAAATACTATAGGGTTTGTAAAATGCGTAACAAGCAATATAAAATATACAAAAGGAACTTATATTGGCGTTGATGTGCATATTATTAATAATGGTGGTATAACATTGGGTAATCATGTTACAATTAGACCGTCAACCGAGGTGTATGCTGTGGGTGAGATATGTTTAGGAAACAATACTGAAATAGGAAATCATTCCACGATAAGTTCCCAAAATAAGATTATTATAGGTAGTGGAGTGCTAACTGGTCCTCATGTGTTTATTGCCGACCATAATCATGAATACATGAACATAAATAAACATATATACCTTCAAGGCGTTAGGATGAAAAATGAGGATACTATTATTATTGGTGATGGTACGTGGATTGGGACTAATGCTGTGATTGTTGGTAATGTGAAAGTTGGCAAAAATTGTGTTGTTGGTGCTAATTCTGTCGTGCTAGACGATATCCCAGATTATTGTGTCGTAGCAGGAGCGCCTGCGAAAATTATAAAAATGTATAATAGCAAGAGGGGAGAATGGATTCGAGTTTAATTGAAAAATATAAGTAATTAGAATAAAGACTCCTTGGTTACAACATGTTCCCAAGGAGTCTTTATTATTGGATTGTTGATATTGTTTCAAAAAGTTATACCAATAATTTAGATTACAGAAGAAAGGTTGAACTTAGCAAATTCTTTATCGTTTTTAGCCCTTTCAGCCAATTTCTTGTCCATTCTTACGGCTTGACGTAGGTTGGATGCTACCATTTGTTCGTTGTTGGTGCGAGCGCCTAGAATAGCCATCAAATAGTAAGTTGTGGCATCAGGTTTAGCTATAGACGAAAGCGTTGTCTTTGCGGCATTGTAATCTTTTGTCAGAATTTGAGCTAGTGCCGCATTGTTGCTCTTTGTGTCGCCGAAAGCTCTGATAGCTGCATTGTTGTCGCCTTGGTTCAAATAATATACGCCTAGAGCTTCGTTAAGTTCTTTTACTCCGGCAGCATTACCGAATTTCTCATTGGCTGTGCCGTAATCTTTTTCTAGCAGTGCCACCAAACCTTGGTTCAATTGAACTTCCTTCGTTGGGTTCAAGCTAGCAGCCTTGTTGAAGTTACGTTTAGCCGCACTGTAGTCCTTGTTGATGTATTGGCATACACCTAGGTTATTGTAAGCACGATAATCGTTTGGATAGATGTCGGCTGTAGTAGAATATATCTCTGCTTTTTTATCGTTGTTTTCGGTAAGTGTAGCAGCGTAAAGAAGTTCTTCTACTGTTAGGCTCTTAGGGTCTTTGCTGTATATGTCAACGATTTGTTCGTTGCTTTTGCCTACTACCTCAATTACTGCCGATAGGCGAGAGTAGCGAAGTTGTGGTAGCACTTGTTGTGCAAGTTGGTCGAAAACCGATGACAAGTTACGTATTTCTCTTTCTCGTTCTTCTGGGTCGGTGTACATAGAAAGCACGCTCAAGATAAGTTCTTTGTCTTGGATGTTACTTTCAGCTACTAGTTTTTGGAAACCTTCCCAATCTTGTGCTGTGAAATCGGAAGTCAACGTTCCGAAATCGCTGACGGCATTTTCCTTTAGCGTTTTGTCAAGATATTCTTTGGTGCTTTTTTCACGACCTTCGGCTATGCGGGTGTTGAGTTTCACACCGCCTTCTGGTGAAGCGTAAGATGAGATGTTGATTTCTTTGATTTCACGTTGAGCATCTTCGCTAGCCTCTTTCACTGCGCCGTTGAATTCTTTCATTGCGGCTGTGTTGATTTGGTCGGCACGCACATTTGTTTCGTTGATAAGGAACATGATGTCCGCTTCAACCTTTTTGCTGATAGTCTTTTGGAACATGTCGGTAGCGATAGCAGCTGGTGCAGATGCGGCAGTTGCCAAAGTAGATGTGGCAAGCACGCCTTCGCCCACTTTTACACGTGGCAACGCATACGCCTTGTTGCCCTGCTTTACGTCGAAAGCCAACCATAGGTCGCTGTTCATCATTTCAGGCTCGAAAGCGTAGTTTACCGGCAGAGTCACGGTTCCGCCAGTTTCATAATATACTACTTGGTGGTTTCCTCTCACTTTTTCGCCTTGTAGTATTAGCGAAGCGCTAGATTTTTCCTTGTTGTCGCCATATACAAGATATGGGGTTATTGTCACTTCTGCATTCTTTTGGAAATACTTTGCAGGGATTTGACCAGTGATAGTTGCAGGCACTTTGTCGCCATCAACTTCTAGTGGTGAAGGATTTAAGTTGAAATTGTCGCTTGTCAATTGTGTAAGTTGCTTGTTGCAGCTTGTGGTAAGCACAAGTGAGCCACAGAAAGCCAATGCGATGAAAATTTTCTTGTTCATATTAGAAAAATACGTTCTGTTATATTGTATAATTTAATGTTTAGCTATGTTGTAATCAATTGCGATACAAAGATATTGCTTAATTGTTAAATAGCTATAGAACTTAACATTTTTTGTAATAGTTTTGTTTACACAGATTTCGGCAGGTTGCAAATCGTGTGTTTAGCTGTTTTGTCGTGAATTGCTTATATTTTGCATAATCTCTCTTTTTGTAGTACCTTTGCAGGGCTAGATTTATTGATTAAGAACGAAAAATAACAGATATTATGGCACTTCAATGCGGTATAGTAGGACTTCCTAATGTGGGTAAATCAACCCTTTTCAACTGTTTGTCAAATGCTAAAGCCCAATCGGCAAATTTTCCTTTTTGCACTATTGAGCCTAATGTTGGGGTGATTACCGTTCCCGATGAGCGTTTGAACAAATTGGCAGAGTTAGTGAATCCGCAAAAGATTGTGCCTACTACAGTAGAAATCGTCGATATTGCGGGTCTTGTTAAAGGTGCATCTAAAGGTGAAGGCTTGGGTAACAAATTCTTGGCTAACATACGTGAAACCGATGCGATAATACATGTGTTGCGTTGTTTCGACGATGACAATATCACTCACGTTGACGGTTCTGTTGACCCAGTACGAGATAAGGAAATCATTGATTATGAATTACAATTGAAAGACCTTGAAACCGTAGAGAGCCGAATTGCAAAAGTTCAAAAGCAAGCTCAGACTGGCGGTGATAAAAATGCCAAGTTGGCATACGGAGTGTTATCAAGGGTTAAGGAGGCGTTAGACCAAGGTAAATCGGCTCGTACTGTGGAGTTTGAATCTAAAGACGAACAAAAGTGCTTCCGTGAATTGTTCTTGCTCACAGCGAAACCTGTATTGTATGTATGCAATGTCGATGAGAGTAGTGCTGTCAACGGAAATAAATATGTAGACCAAGTGCGTGAGGCTGTAAAGGAGGAGGGCGCCGAAATCCTAATCCTTGCGGCGAAAACCGAAAGCGAGATTGCTGAATTTGAAACTTATGACGAGCGTCAGATGTTCTTGGAAGAAATGGGACTTGAGGAGTCGGGAGTAAATCGTTTAATCCGTGCGGCTTATAAGTTGCTAGACTTGGAAACATTCCTTACTGCAGGTCCTCAAGAAGTGCGTGCGTGGACTTATAGGAAAGGTAGTAAAGCACCGCAATGCGCAGGTGTGATTCATACTGATTTTGAGAAAGGTTTCATCCGTGCCGAGGTAATTAAATATGAGGATTATGTGGCTCTTGGCAGTGAGGTTGCTGTGAAAGAGGCAGGAAAGATGAATGTTGAAGGCAAGGAGTATGTAGTCCAAGACGGCGATATCATGCACTTCCGCTTCAATGTGTAAAACGGTGAGATTTTATGTTGTCGCTTAATGAGTGGATGGCGTTGCTGAAAAGCGGTGATGCTCCAGTAGAAGTGCAGGTGATAGTGACATGTTGCGTGGTGGCTGTCGCTTTGCTTGTGATGTTTATATATGAGAAATGGATAAGGGTCAGAATCGAGAAAATAATATGGAAATCGAATAATAAATGGGACGATTTCATCTTTAGCGATAAGGTGATGCGCGCCTTGGGCTATTTTATCCCGTTTATCATTGTTTATGAGGCTTTGCCGTATTGTTTAGAGCAAGACACTTTCGTTTATATTGTGGCTCGTAGAGTGCTTTCAGCTTCACTCATTGTGGTTGTGGCATCGGTGTTGGGACATGTAATCAGCGGTATTAACGATAAGATTCAGGCTTCAGATACGAGCAACCGCCCTACATCGGGCATATTTCAAATGATAAAGATTGTCGTATGGTGTATTTCGGTAATACTCATCATTGCAACTCTCATTGATAAAGACCCTCGCACGCTACTAGGCGGTATGACCGCTTTTGCTGCGGTGCTGTCCTTGGTATTCAAAGACACTATTATGGGGCTTGTGGCGGGTGTTCAGCTTGCCGCTTATGATATGATACACGTTGGCGACTGGATAATTCTAGATAAGTATGGGATAAACGGTAGTGTTCAAGAAGTTACGCTGAATATTGTGAAGGTGAGGAATTGGGATAATTCCATTGCCACTATTCCGCCACATGTGCTTATGACCGACTCTTTCCAGAACTATAATAATATGTTCAAGTCGAAAGCTCGCCGTATTGCGGTTGAGCTGGCTATCGACTTCAACACGGTGAAGCTATGTTCAGATGCTTTGGAGCAATCATTGAAAGATAAAGGGTTATATGCGTCTTCTAGTGAGGTGCAAAGTGATGTGGAAGATGAGAGAAAAGTGAATTTGACACTATTTTCAAGATATGTGGAGAAATATCTAAGCAAGCAGCCATACGTCAACACCGATATGTTCTATATGGTCAGGGTGCGTAAACCGTCGCCTAATGGATTGCCAATAGAAATCTATTGTTATGTGAATAATGTGGAATGGAAGCATTTCGAGCATACCCAATCACGTGTAATTGAGCATGTCATTGCCGTGTTGCCTGAGTTTGGACTGAAGATTTTCCAATCTCCTTCAGGACAGGATATAACAACATTGAAGTCCTAATTTCGTAATTTTCTAATCAGATAGCGGGGGATAAATGATATATGGAGCAATATAGTACTTATTGTTCCATAATTTTTGCACATTATGTCGAAACGCTCCTTTAGCGATTTCTTGTGGTGCTTGTTGGTGAGTCCGTCGGTTAGGAAATTGATTATTGGCTTGTCGCCGGCGTATACGTTGTGCCTTGATACTTTTAGGCACTTTATACACCAATCGTAGTCGGCGGAGAAACGGTAACTCATGTCGTATAACGGGACTATGCGACGACGGGCTACGAAGGCTTGGTGGCACACTAGCATACCGTGTTTGAAACTTCTTGCTCTTAGCTTTTTGGGGGCTGTCAGATGTCGCAGTCCTATAACTTTGCGGTCGCTGTTGACGATTTGAGTCTGACCGTAAATTATATCGGCATCGGGTGAAACTAGGCTTGCCAAACGGCTTAGCACATCTGGTGAAGCGAAACTGTCGCCTGCATTTAGGAATATAAGATATTCACCAGAGGCTTTGGCTATGCTTTTGTTCATTGCGTCATATAGCCCTTTGTCTGGCTCTGAAAATATAACCATTTGTTTGATACCCGAATTGCGGGCAATTTCAAGCGTTTCATCTTTAGACGCACCGTCGATAATGAGATGCTCAAAGTTGTCAAAGTCTTGTTCTTTGATGCTTTCTAAAGTGGGCGGTAATACTTCTGCCGCATTGAATGTTACTGTTATAATGCTAAAAAGAGGCTTCATGCTCATGAAATTTTTACAAAAATAAGCAAACTTGCTCAAACTTATTTGTCATTGTTGTAAAATTGAGAGTAATTATGCAAGAAAAAATAAGTTTTTTAAGCCATTGTTGAAAAAAACTTGTTAATAAAAGAGGATATGTTTTAGAAAAGCATTACTTTTGCATCATACTATTATGTTTAATCTTAAAAAAAATTACTACTATGGCATACGTAATTACTGACGATTGTGTAGCTTGTGGAACTTGTTTGCCAAACTGTCCAGTTGAAGCTATTTCTGAAGGCGATAAATATGTAATCGACCCAGATACTTGTATTAGCTGTGGCACTTGTGCTGGTGTTTGTCCAAGCGAAGCTATCATTGAAGGATAATCGCAAATTAGATTTTGCATTATATGGGGCGGATTCCGAAATCGGATTCCGCTTTTTGTTTTTATAGCACTCTCTGCAGCCACTATTCTCAACAACAGGATGTGATGTCTGTTTGAAAGAAACGATTCTTTTCAGTTTCAAAGTGTATTTCGATAAAAAAGGTTGACAAATAGAAGCTGGTTTAGACTTTTTTAGAAAGCATAATTATATAAGTGTCGAAAAACATCGTTATCTTTGTAAAATAATTGATAAATTACACTGATTATGTCTATTGATAATATCATATCTCAGGCTACTGCTGATGCAGTGAAGGCTTTGTATGGGTTAGAACTTCCTGCAGAGAAGATTGTGCCTCAAACTACAAAAAAGGAATTTGAAGGCAATCTAACGATTGTGGTGTTCCCCTTTTTGAAGGCTTCGAAAAAGTCACCAGAGGCTACGGCTCAAGAAATAGGAGAACATTTGCAAGCTAATTGCGATGCTGTGAAGTCGTTCAACGTTATAAAGGGTTTCCTAAATATAGTGATTGAGCCAGCGTTCTGGGTGAATGTGCTTAACCATATCGCCGAAACACCAGATTATGGTTTTAAGGCAGCTACGTCTGACAGCGAATTGGTGATGATCGAGTATTCATCTCCTAATACGAATAAACCGCTTCATTTGGGTCACGTGCGTAACAACCTGTTAGGCTACAGTTTGTCGCGTATAATGCAGGCGAATGGTTATAAGGTGGTGAAAACTAATATAGTTAACGACCGTGGTATTCACATTTGCAAGTCTATGCTTGCATGGCAAAAGTGGGGAGAAGGCATAACACCCGAAAAGGCAGGCAAGAAAGGAGATCACTTGATAGGCGATTTCTATGTGGCATTTGACAAGCATTATAAGGCTGAAGTAGCTGAATTAATGGAGAAGGGCATGAGCAAGGAAGATGCGGAAAAGGCATCTCCTCTTATGTCAGAGGCTCATGATATGCTAAAACGCTGGGAAGCTGGAGATGAGGACGTGCGAAGCGTGTGGCGTATGATGAATGAGTGGGTTTATGCTGGATTTGATGAAACATATAAACGTTTAGGCGTAGATTTCGATAAGATATATTATGAAAGCGAAACCTATCTAGAGGGTAAAGAAAAGGTGCTTGAAGGTCTAGAGAAAAGTATCATGTACCGCAAGGATGACAACTCGGTGTGGGCTGACTTGACTGGCGACGGACTTGACCATAAGTTGTTGCTTCGTAGTGATGGCACATCGGTGTATATGACACAAGATATAGGTACAGCAAAGTTGCGTTACCAGGATTTCCCTATTGATAAGATGATTTATGTGGTGGGCAATGAGCAAAACTATCACTTCCAAGTGCTTTCGTTGCTTCTTGACAAATTGGGTTTCAAGTGGGGGAAAGATTTGGTGCATTTCTCTTACGGAATGGTTGAGCTTCCTGATGGAAAGATGAAATCTCGCGAGGGAACAGTAGTGGATGCCGATGACCTGATGGACGAGATGATTGCCACCGCAAAGGAAACGTCTGCCGAACTTGGCAAACTTGACGATTGCACAGCCGAAGAAGCTGACAATATCTCTAGGATAATAGGTCTAGGAGCGTTGAAGTATTTTATTTTGAAGGTTGATCCTCGCAAGAATATGACATTCAACCCTAAAGAGTCAATCGACTTTAACGGCAACACCGGTCCGTTTATTCAATATACTTACGCTCGTATCCAGTCATTGCTACGCAAAGTGGCAGAGGCTGGTATAAGCGAGAGCTACGACATGGTGACTCCGCAAGAAAAGGAGATAACGTTGATTCAGCGCTTAGCTGATTTCCCTAGTGTGGTGGAGGAAGCCGGCAAGAGCTATAGTCCTGCCTTGATTGCAAACTATGCTTACGACCTAGTTAAGGAATATAATCAGTTCTACCATGATTGTCCTATAATGAAAGAGGCTGATGCTGAAGTGCGGGCATTCCGTGTGGCATTGTCACGAACTGTAGGAAATGTGATAGCTCGTGCTACCGGATTGCTAGGTATGGAAGTGCCAGATAGAATGTAATACGGGTCGAAATTGTTTAATTATAGAAATTTAAGATAAAAACTTGACATAATGCCGATAAAACATTGTTTCGGCATGTTATTAATTGGAATAAACTAAGAATTGGAAGATTATGGATAACTACAATTATGGTTCAAACAACCAGAAAGCACTTGATGTGTATGTTTCGCAAGTGATGCGACAAGTGTTCACTAAGATGTTCTTGGCTATGGTGGTCACTGCGTTATCGGCTTATGTTGTGATAAGCGTTCCTGCTGTGGCTCAATTTGTGTTCACTAATCCTCTTGTTTATTGGGGATTGTTGATTGCTGAAATCGTTATGGTTATATCGCTGTCGGCGGCGATTAATAAGTTAAGCAACGTGGGTGCCACCTTGTTGTTTTATGCCTATTCTATTGTCAACGGATTGACTCTAAGCTGCATATTGCTTATTTACACGGCTTCTTCTATAGCATTCACATTCGCTATCACGGCTGGTGTGTTTGCGGTTATGGCAATATACGGTTATGTGACTAAGAATGATTTGACTAAATTCGGTTCGTTCTTGATGATGGCTCTATTCGGCTTGATAATCTGTATCGTGGTGAATTTGTTCCTAAAGAGCAGCGCTATGGAATGGATGATAAGTTTTATAGGAGTTGCGATATTTATCGGTCTTACGGCTTGGGATGTTCAGAAAATCAAGCGTATGGCAGCCATGACAGATTATGCTAACGCTGGTAAATTGGCTACAATAGGTGCATTATCGCTTTATTTGGATTTTGTAAACCTATTCTTGTATTTATTACGTTTTTTCGGAAGCAATAGAGAATAGTATCTTAAACATATAAGTTTGGCGTGGATTCTGAACGGAATGGTGATTGCTGTAATGGCGGTCGCCATTCACTTTATGTATCTAATAATTTTATTTTAAGCGGTGCAAATGTTATCTTTGCAACAAAGAAACAGAATTTTTCAAGATTGTTTAAAAATCCAAGTACTATCTATTATGAGAAGACTTTTGATGTCGCTGATGTTGATACCAGCATTTTATACTATGGCTATGCCTACCGATTCGGTCGCTGTGGAAGTTGAGGCTGATACTCTTGTGCTGTCAGTTCCTACGCCTCAGCTGGAATGGGACAAGGCGTACGACTCTATCGGTTTGGAGTCGGACTATTTGTTTATTCCTCTTATTTTCGACAAATATCAATCACCTAAGAATAAGAAATGCAATGCTGAAAAATGCGGAGATGGCACAATGAAACTTAATATTGATGATTTGTGGTTGAGGCAGTCGATAGGGAAGCGTAAAGCTACTAAGGCATTGCGTTATGATATCACGGTGAATTATCCGCAATATGTGGAATATAATGTGAAGGATTTGCCAGAGCCACCTAAGAGATATGTCATTAAGTCCGATCCTTCGAAAACAACACTAACCCTTGATGAGCGTAAATATGGTGATGTTAAGATAAAGTCGGGCGATGGCGTGAAGGTTCGTAACTGGATACACACATTCAATGCTGCGATACAATTTTCGCAGGCTTATTTGTCGGAAAACTGGTATCAAGGTGGCGAGAACAACGTTAACGTTTTGGGTGATTTTTCTTGGACGCTCAAGTTGAACCCGAATGTGTATAAGAATCTTCTGTTTGAAAATTCAGTGCAATACAAGGTGAGTATTAATTCTGCTCCACAAGATACGTTGAGAGGCTATAGCATAAGTCAAGATGTGTTCCAAATCAACTCCAAATTTGGTTATAAGGCGATAAAGAATTGGTATTATTCAACAACGATGCGGTTTAAAACCCAGTTATTCAACAATTATAAAGCTAATACCAAAACTATGAAGGCGTCTTTCCTTACTCCAGGTGAGCTGAACTTCGGTATCGGTATGACCTACAACAACAAGAACAAGGATAAGACTGCTTCGATTGATTTGTCTTTATCTCCATTATCAGTTGATATGAGTATATGCAAGAACAATACCAAGGTAGACCCTACATCTTTCGGTATTGATGAGGGCAAGCACTTTAAAACTGAATTCGGTTCTAATGTGGAAGCCAAGATGTCTTGGAAAATATGCCACGAGGTGACTTGGTCGTCAAGGTTGTTTGCCTTCACTAACTATGACCATGTGCAGGGCGACTGGGAAAATACATTTGATTTCACGATAAATAAATATTTGTCAACAAGGCTTTATGCCCATTTACGTTTTGATAATTCTGTTTCAAAGGATCCTGATTGGAAATATTGGCAGTTCAATGAGATTTTAAGTTTTGGATTTAGCTATAAATTCTCAATGTAACGACGTTTCGTATGAAAAAACATGCTTGTCATATCTGTCTGTTCGTGTTGTCGTTGTTGCCGCTTAGTGCAGTGGGCTCAGGGGTGGGCGAGGACAATAAGATTCCGTTCAAAAGCGAGATTTTAAGCGGATATGATGAGGTGGATGTAAGGAATCGTTGTGATGCTGCCGATTTGCAACCGATGGAGGGGATATGGTATTATCCCGATGAGAGATTGACCGTAGTGATTGAACGCTATGACGACAAGCAAAAGAAGCTAGGCGTAGATTATCGTGCGGTGCTGGTAAGCTCAAATAATATGTCTTTGTTGCCAGGAACGGTGATAGCTTATTTTGAGGAAAGTGCCGATAAGAATAAATACAAAATGTGGATTTATAGCGAGCAGAAAGAGATAGAGCTGGAAAATCCGCAAATGTGCGTAGCCTCGTTAAATGACGCATGGAATGAGTTGCTTGTGGAACGAAGCGAAGTGAAAATGAAAGTTCGTGTCAACTTCTCTCGTTTTCTTCCAAAATTATTAAAAGGGGTGTCGTTAGTTCCTAACAAGAAGGACGTTGTAGTGCCGGAAGGGTTTCGTAAGATATATCCTGATGACGGTGAGGAAAATGGGGCTGATGATGTGGGAATTCGTTATTTATAAATAAAATCATAATCTAATATGAGAAAAACTTGGCTGATATTGTCGCTTTTCTTAATGATGGGAGGAGAAGCGTATCCAAGAGAGAACTCAACTCGCAAAAACTTGCAGGCAGTGGATGCCGAGGTCGCTTTTGAAACCTCTGTCGATACTGTGAAAGTTATAAATATGCTGGAGTTTGATGAGAATGTTGTGGCGTTGCGGGGATATGCCAAGCGCGCTAGCGAATCAATAGAGGCGTTTATGCTCTCTAATAATACGAATCTTTATATATCATCGGTGAAACTGCGGTTGCTGTATACCGATTTGGCTGGGAATATGATACATGAACGTGAAGAGATGATTGAGTGTGACCTTCCGGCATATTCGTCGAAACAGATTACAATAAAATCGTTTGACAAGAGCAGGCGTTTCTATTATCATAAAAGCAAGTCGGGAAAAGGTGCATTACCTTATAATGTAGCAGTTAAAATCTTGAACTACGATGTGAGGATTAATTGCGATAAATAAAATTGAGTTATATTCGTTAAGTGAATGAGGTAGTGTTGCTAAGCCTCTTGGTGACAGTGAATAAAAAACGATGGAAAATCACATGAAAGGATTTTCCATCGTCTTATTATGTGTGTAATGAAGCAGCATTAGAACTTCACCTTTAAATGCTCTCCAGAGTCTTTTACGATAGAACGTAAATATTCTTCGTTGTAACCTGGAAATTTAGGTTGTACAGGAAGACCGTAGGGATTACGTTGAAATTTGTCGTCGGCTTCTTTTTTCATGTTGCCGTCAAGGTATTTCACGAATAAATATTGACCTAGTTCACGATATTTAGCTGTTGCATCTTCGGCTACAGAGCATGTGTACTTTGTAAGATAATCAACCGCTTCGGCTGGTGAACTCTCGTATAGTTTTGCTGCTTCTTGCTCTACGCTTGCCATGTTTTGCTCAAAAGAGTCTTCTATGTTACTTTGAACTTTTCTTATGTCGCCAATCATCAACGAGTATCTTCCGTATGCTTGGTTAGCTACCCAGTTGTTAACCCAGAATGCCGATTCCCATGAGAAATTATATAGGTCGGCAGTCTTGCTGTCGTAGCTTCTCGGAACTTGATTGATAGAGCAATACATAGGTACAAATATTGTGGTGTTGGCATCATCTACGCCAAACCAGTGAATGCCGCCAATTTCATTAGGCAACCATGAACGCATTTGGCTCACTAGGACGAATGCCGTCTGTTGAGTTGCGATAGCTCGTTCGTGAGTGTATTCAACGCCGTCTATCTTGTAACTCATTGGGCGGAATCTGTAAGGCAAATCCCAAAAAATCTTAGCACCAGCATCTTTTGTCATGTCAAATGGTGTGCCTTCGAAGTGGTCACGCATCATGTTTTGCATATCACGCACGCTCACTTTTTTGTCGGGCTTGATGTAAAGTGGCATAATCTCTGCGTTTTCTTCGCCATTGATGTAAGGAAGGTATTTATTCATACCAGTGCAGAATCTGTTAAAGAATGCCCATACGCGAGCATCGCAACCTCTGTAAGCAAGGAAATCCCATACTCCATAGGCTTTTGCGAAGTCGAAATCTTCGTCTTTGCCGTTGAAATAACCCATTTTGCGAGCGAAAGTTATAACATCCTTAGCGTATATGCAGTTGTCTTTATCCTTTAACGGAAATTTGTGGATGCGTGGGGCGTTAGCATGTCCTGTGATGCAATCATCGGGTATGCGGTGAGCCACCCACACTGCACCTTTCTCTTTTCCTCCTTTTCCAGCCATTTCCATTACCCATATTTCATTAGGATCTCCTATCGAGAATGATTCGCCTTCGCTGTTGTAGCCATATTCAGCAACGAGCGAAGTCATGATTTTTATAGCCTCACGTGCGGTCTTAGCTCGTTGTAGAGTGATGTAGATAAGGCTTCCGTAGTCAATGATTCCAGTGGTGTCGACAAGTTCATGTTTGCATGTCCAAGTAGACTCGGTGATGGTTAGCTGATGCTCGTTCATGTTGCCCACTACTTTATAGGTCTGCTCAGCTTCAGGTATTTGTCCCCATAGTTTGTTAGTGTCCCAATCTCTTACGTCACGCATAGAGCCTTTTGCGTGTTTGGCTGCGGGCATGTAGTTTAATGCTCCATAAAGGGTGTGTGCGTCGGCTGCATAAGTAATTAGGGTTGAACCGTCAGCCGATGCCTTTTTCCCCGCAAGCAGGCTGGTACATGCATTGGCAGTATTATTGACTACTGCTAGTATTGTGGTCAGTGAAAGGCTAATGGTTAAAAATGTTTTCTTTGTCATAGTTGTATATAAATTATTGTTGTTGTCTTAATATGGCCAGCGTGAGCATGTCGCCTTCAATCGTCATGGAATAAAGGTCGTAATGCTTGATTTCGCTAGTGTGAATGAATCTACCTTGGTTAATTGTAATATTGTCGTCGCTTGTTGCTTGCGAGATATTATGCAACCTTATATCCTCTTTGAAATCGATACCTTTTATTGATGCCGCCTTGTATATGGCTTCTTTTGAAGTCCATGCTATTAGCGATGACATCATGTCAGCTGGTGCAATGTGTGCCTGTTCATCGAAGTTTAAGAATTTATTTCTTACTCTTAAAATCTTGTCGGTGGGGCTTTCTATGTCAATGCCGATTCTGTGTGATGAATTGGTGGCGATGCACACGAAGCGTTGAGAATGTGAAATGCTTAGGCTGGTTTCTATACCGTGAATGAATGGTGCGCCTTCTTGTGTGTGTGAAAGTTGGGCTTTGCTGCCGAAAATATGTTTAATGAGGCAAGCCTCAGCAAGAACTTCAATTGCCCTTTTCTCCGATTTGATTCCGTCGACTATCGTTGTACTGATGCTGTTGTCTGTGCATATTGATAGTAGCTCGTTGCGTGTTTCACAGAGCTTCCACACGTGTAAATGTGTGTTTTGAACTGATGCTATGTGTTGGAGGTACGGCATTCGGGTTGTATAGACACTCTCACGTTTACTATGCGGTGTTTTACCACATTTAATACCAAGAAATGGAAACGACCGTAGACAATAGGCTCTTTTTCATTAGGGAAATCACCCTTGAGGTTTAGTAATAACCCCGCTATGGTTTCGGCATCATCGCTTACTTCCTCAAATTCGTTCTCGTCCACTTCGGTAATCTTGCAGAAATCGTTAAGCGATGTCTTGCCATCGAAAACGTAGGTATTGTCGTTTAACTTTTTATAAGGCTTGTCTTCGTCGGTGTCGTATTCGTCATCAATATCGCCGACAATTTCTTCCAAGATGTCTTCGAGTGTTACGATACCTTGCGTGCATCCATACTCGTCGACTATTATAGCCATGTGTATTTTAGTCTTTCTGAAGTCTTCCAGCAGGTCGCCTATAGTACGTGTGTCGGGGACGAAGTATGCAGGGCGAAGGAGCGTGGTCCAATTGAAATCCTTGGAGCGTTTACCTATATAAGGTAAAAGGTCCTTAGCATAAAGCACGCCTTTAATGTTGTCGCTATTGTCTTCATAGACAGGCATTCGTGAGTAGCCTTTGGACACTACGATATTCACGACTTCGTCGAAATCGGCATTGTAGTCGATATCAACCACATCGATGCGAGGTCGCATGATTTCATCTACGGTTTTATCTCCGAATGTGAGTATTCCTTCTAACAATTCTTTTTCGTTTGATGAATTTACTTCCGACAGCTCCAATGCTTGCGACAAGTCGTCCATAGAAATCTGATCGGGGTGTTTTGTCACAACTTTATTGACAATGACGGTGCTTTTCACCATCAGTCTTGAAATTGGGCTAAGTATTTTGCTGAATAGTGTGATACCGGGTGCAGCAAGTGTGGCAAAACTTATATTGTTGTTAGATGAATATAGTTTTGGCAGAATTTCGCCGAAAAGCAATATCAAGAACGTAAGGAATACCGATTGTATAATGAAATCCAGCACCGAGCTTCTCACTTCCAGCATTTGGTTCATGGCAAAGTTGCACATGATGATGATAGTCACGTTCACCAAGTTATTGGAAATAAGTATTGTTGCTAATAACTTTTCTGGGTTGCTTAATAGGTTTCTCACCAAATCTTTTGTGCGTGAGCTGGAGAATTTCTCATAATCTTGTTCGGTTAGGGAGAAAAAGGCTAATTCAGAGCCTGAAACAAAAGCAGACACGCATAAGCATACCAAGGCTGTAAGAATAGCTAGAATGCTAGATGTGGTGGGTGCGTTTATTGAGATGATAGATTGTGTTGCTTCTTGTGCTGAAAGAAGCAATGAAAAAATGCACGATAAAGGGTCTGGGTCCAAAATTCAAATTATTAGTTAAACAAATTCGCATCAACGGCTGAAAAAGTCGGAATGATGTTGTGTATTTTCTGCAAATATACACAATAAAAATTATTATATGACCATAAGACATTAAAAAAAGCTGTCGAGCGATGCCCAACAGCTTTCTTATTGTGTGAAAATGGAATTTTCTTATTCAGCTTGACC
>CAZSHA010000048.1:0-18333 GCA_964606575.1 uncultured Muribaculaceae bacterium
AATTAATAATTAAATTCAGAACTACTATGTGGTTAACCAAATCATCTGTAGGTAGAAAAGTCGTTATGTCATTAACAGGACTTTTCCTAATCCTATTTGTAACATTCCACGCGTTAATGAATGCGGTAGCTCTCATTTCGATGGATGCTTATGAGGCTGTGTGCGAGTTCCTTGGCGCGAACTGGTATGCTTTAGTTGGAACAGCAGTTATCGCTGCTGGAGTAGTGCTTCACATTGTTTACGCATTCTGGTTGACAATCCAGAACCGTAAGGCTCGTGGCAACGACCGTTACGATGTAAACAAGCGTCCTGCTGGAGTAGAATGGGCATCTCAAAACATGCTTGTTCTGGGAATCTTCGTTGTGTGTTTCATGATTGTGCATTTGGCTCAATTCTGGGCTAAGATGCAGCTTCCTGAAATCCAAGAGCAATTGGGCTATCATGCTGATGTGTTGAGCGGTGAAGAAGCTCTTATGTCTGCTTTCAGCCAAGTGTGGACATTGCCAGTTTATCTAGTTGGCTTTGTTGCTTTGTGGTTCCACTTGACTCACGGTATCTGGAGCGCATTCCAATCAGTAGGTACTAACAACAACGTGTGGTTGCCTCGCTTCAAGACTATCGGCTGGTGGTGGGCTACTATCGTTTGCGGTCTTTTCGCAATCGAAGCTATCGTATTAACTATCATGGCTAATGGCTGTTGCTAATTGTCTAACTCTAAAATTCTAAACTAATTATGGAAGAAACAAAAAAAGCTGCTCAGCCTGTAATTGATTCAAAGATTCCTGAAGGTCCAGTTGCTGAGAAGTGGACTAACTATAAGGCTCATCAAAAACTTGTAAACCCAGCCAACAAGCGTCGTCTTGACATCATCGTTGTTGGTACAGGTCTGGCTGGTGCGTCTGCCGCATCTACTCTAGCTGAAATGGGTTTCAACGTGTTGAACTTCTGTATACAAGACTCACCTCGTCGCGCTCACTCTATTGCTGCTCAAGGCGGTATCAACGCTGCTAAGAACTATAAGAACGACGGTGACTCTGTTTATCGCTTGTTCTATGACACAGTGAAGGGCGGTGACTACCGTGCTCGTGAAGCTAACGTTTATCGTCTAGCCGAAGTGTCAAACGATATTATCGACCAATGCGTTGCACAAGGTGTTCCTTTCGCTCGCGAATATGGAGGTCTTCTTGATAACCGCTCTTTCGGTGGCGCTCAAGTGAGCCGTACTTTCTACGCTAAGGGTCAAACCGGTCAACAACTTCTTCTAGGCGCATATTCTTCTCTTAACCGCCAAATCCAACTGGGCAAGGTGAAGAGCTATAACCGCTACGAAATGCACGATGTGGTTATTGTCGACGGTCGCGCTCGTGGTATCATTGCTAAGAATCTTGTAACTGGTAAATTTGAGCGTTTTGCTGCTCATGCGGTTGTTATCGCTACTGGCGGTTATGGTAACGCTTATTTCTTGTCAACTAATGCTATGGCTTGTAACTGTAGCGCCGCTGTGGCTTGCTACCGTAAGGGCGCTTACTTCGCTAATCCTGCATACGTGCAGATTCACCCAACCTGTATCCCAGTTAAGGGTGGCGGTAACCAGTCTAAGTTGACGCTTATGAGTGAGTCGCTTCGTAACGACGGACGTATTTGGGTTCCAAAGTCGCTGGAAACTGCTCAAAAGCTTCAAAAGGGCGAAATCAAGGGTTCACAAGTTCCAGAATCTGACCGTGACTACTATCTAGAGCGCCGTTATCCTGCATTCGGTAACTTGGTTCCTCGTGACGTTGCGTCTCGTGCCGCTAAGGAACGTTGCGACAAGGGATTCGGTGTAAACGACTCCGGTCAAGCTGTATTCCTAGACTTCAGCGATGCTATCAACCGTCTGGGTAAGGACGTTGTAGCTCAACGCTATGGCAACTTGTTCGACATGTACGAAGAAATAACCGACGTATCTCCATACGAAGAACCAATGATGATATTCCCTGCTATCCACTACACAATGGGTGGTATCTGGGTTGACTATGAATTGCAGACTTCAATCAAGGGATTGTTCGCAATCGGTGAATGTAACTTCTCCGATCACGGTGCTAACCGCCTAGGAGCTTCTGCTCTTATGCAAGGTCTTGCCGATGGTTATTTCGTACTTCCTTACACTATCCAAAACTACTTGAGCGACCAAATTACTGTTCCTCGCTTCTCTACCGAAGCTCCTGAGTTTGTTGAGGCAGAAAAGAAGTGTGTTGAGGCTCATAAGGCTCTATTGAACATCAAGGGTAAGCGTTCTGTTGACTCAATCCACAAGGAACTTGGTCAAGTGATGTGGAACAATGTGGGTATGGCTCGTACTAAGGCATCTCTAGAAGAAGCATTGGTTAAGTTGAAAGCTCTTCGCAAGGAATTTGAAACTAACTTGTTCGTTCCAGGTTCAATGGAAGGTATGAATGTTGAGCTTGACAAGGCATTCCGTTTGAGAGATTTCATCACTATGGGTGAGCTTGTGGCTTACGATGCTCTTAACCGTAACGAAAGTTGTGGTGGTCACTTCCGTGAAGAATATCAAACAGAAGAAGGTGAAGCTAAACGTGACGATGCTAACTACTTCTATGTTGCTTGTTGGAACTATCAAGGAGATGACAACAAAGCTCCTGAACTAATCAAGGAACCTCTTGAATATGAAGCAATCAAGGTTCAAACTCGTAACTATAAGTCGTAAATTTAAGGAAAGAAAGGATTAAAAATGGCAATATATAAATTAAAAGTTTGGCGTCAACCAAATCCTAAAGCTACAGGAAAGTTTGTTGAATACTCTGTTGAGTCAACACCAGATACCTCTTTCCTAGAAACATTAGACATTCTTAACGAGTCGTTGGTAGAAAAGGGTGAAGAACCTATCGCATTCGACCACGACTGCCGCGAGGGTATCTGCGGTATGTGTTCTCTTTATGTAAACGGTCATCCACATGGTCCTGCTACAGGTGCTACTACATGTCAGCTATACATGCGTCGTTTCACTCCAGGCGAACTAATCACCGTAGAGCCTTGGCGTTCGGCAGCGTTCCCTGTAATCAAAGACTTGATTGTAGACCGTAATGCATTCGATAAGATACAACAAGCCGGCGGTTATGTATCGTTCAACTGCGGCGGTGCTCAAGATGCTAATGCTCTTCCTATTTCAAAGGTGGCTGCTGACGAGGCTATGGACTCGGCATCTTGTATCGGTTGTGGCGCTTGCGTAGCGGCTTGTAAGAATGGTTCGGCTATGTTGTTCGTTTCGGCAAAGGTTAGCCAATTCGCATTGCTTCCTCAAGGACAAGTAGAGGCAAAACGCCGTGTAAAGGCTATGGTTGCTAAGATGGATGAGCTAGGTTTCGGTAACTGTACTAATACTGGTGCATGTGCTGCCGAATGTCCTAAGAACATTAAGCTAAGCAATATCGCTCGCCTAAACCGTGAGTACCTTTGTGCTAAAGTAAGCGACTAATATGATACACATGGCATGAGTGTAGAGCATAAAAGCTTCTCATGCTAGTATTGATTGATAAAATGCGGCAGTAGGTTTATACTGCTGCATTTTTTTGTTTTAAATTAGCGAAAATTGTAAATTTGTGGGGAAGAATATTTTGGATTGTATGGAAAAGAGGCTTGAATACGTTTCTTCATTTAATTGTGCCAGCTTTGTTGTTCAGGGGCTTGCATTTGCGTTCGGTTTGTCGCCTGTGTGGGGCTGGGTTGCTGGAGGCTTAGCTCTTGTTGCGTTCGTCTTAGGTTTGATAAACCTTTACCAAACGATAAAGCGAAGTGATAAAAAAGTGAAGCGTATAATCAAAGTTGTAATAGGTTTGATTTTCTCAATTGCCCTATCCTACATTTGCTATGCAAGATTCGGCTTCTAGCCGAAGAATTTAGTGGATGCTCGGTAATCCCAATTATAGGATAAATGTATTATGGCTTTTACTGCCGAATAGGCTCTTTTAGACGCAGCCTTTTCTTCTTTTGTTTCTGGAGTTGGATTAGCCATTGGTTCAGCAAATCTTATAGCATCTTTCCCTGAAACAATTGGAGTTTCTTTAATAGGTCTTGCCATAATGGTTGAAACTTTATTTCATTGCAAATGAAGAACAAATAATTGATATAAAAGTGTCATTTTAAGCCGATTTTATATATTGTATAGGTCTTTTGAGCGTATGTTTTATTAGCGATGTGATAAATGTGCTATAAGTCGCTGGTATACAAGTAGAAAGATTTTTTCCAAACAAATAATTTGCTGTTTTTGGACAAAATCCAAACAAATAATTCTAGCCGAGGACTACATCTAGCACCATCATGAGCGTGAAACCTAGGGCGAAACCTATTGTGCTTATGTTGGAGTGTTTGCCTTGCGAAGCCTCGGGGATAAGTTCTTCTATCACCACGTAAATCATTGCTCCAGCCGCAAAGGCAAGCAGATAAGGCAAAATTGAAGTCATAAGCGAAGCTAGGAGTATCACAAGAATAGCTCCGATGGGTTCGATTACTCCCGTCAACGCTCCTATGCCGAACGAACGCCATTTGCTTCGGTTCTCGCTGTACATTGGCATTGATATGATAGCGCCTTCCGGTATGTTCTGAATGGCTATACCCACCGACAGAGCCAATGCCGCCGATACTGACACTTCAGCTCCGGCAGCTATACTTCCTGCAAGCACCACTCCCACAGCCATGCCTTCGGGCAGGTTGTGCAGCGCTACGGCAAAGGTGAGCATTGTAGTGCGTGACAGCTTGCTGCTCACGCCTTCGGGCGACTTGCTGTTGAGGTGTAAGTGCGGCACAAGCATATCCAGCACCAATAGGAATCCCATACCAGCCATAAATCCTATAGCGGCTGGAAGCACCGATATGATTCCCTCTTTCTCGGTCATATTCATGCTGGGAATCAGTAGTGACCATACTGAAGCCGCCACCATCACCCCCGATGCGAATCCTAGCAGCGATTTCTGCACATATTCGGGCATCTTGTCTTTGATGAGAAACACGCATGCTGCACCTAGTGTTGTGCCTAGCAGCGGTAGTAATAGTCCTATAGCTATAGCATCCATAAATAAGTTCTTTTGGTAGGGCAAAAATAGGAAATTAAAGTGCTATAAAAAAATAAAGCGGCATGTTTTTGCCGCTTTACTTCTTAAAGTGTGATATAGGAGTTGTATCTTCTCCTTATATTTACCTTATTATTATTTTACGTAAACTTTCTTTACGTTGTCGCCGGCTCTTACTATGTAAGCGCCGCTTTCTACTTCAAATGTTGCAGCTCCTGCGATATTCTTAGCTAGAACCACTTGACCCAATGTGTTGTAGATAACCACTTCTACGTTGCTGTCGGCATTAACAGCAATCTTGCCGTCAACCACAGAGATAGCGTTGTCGCTAGCCACTACGTCTTCTACGCCAGTTGTATCGGTGAAGTTTCCTGTTACAGTAGCTGTTTGACCGTAGTTACCAGTACACTTAATGAAATATACACCAGGTTCAGTAACTGTATATGTTATATAATATGTACTAACAAAAGTATTGTAGTCATAATAAGAAGTAGAATAAGCAAGTGCTGAAGTTCCATCACAACTATTATAAAGTTCCATGTTAAACCAGTTTGATGAAGTTATTTTGAACTCGCCTGCTGATAGGTTGGCAGAGTACCATACTGGTTGGCTGTTTGAAGCATTGCTGTCTAGTGTGATAGTGGTGGTTTCTGCTGTAAGTTCAATTGGCTTGCTGCATGCTTCACCCGCATTCAAATCACGGATAGACACAGTCAAAGTAACATCTGTTTGTGCTGATGTTGAGATAACTTTAATTAATACAACATCCCCAGCTGTCACGGCTTTCTTTGTAGTGAATGTATAACTGTAGGTACTATTGTCGTATGATTTAATAGAACTAGTAGAATTGCAATCTCCAACTTGAATGTCGTTGTAGCCGTTTGTGTAATAAGCAATGTTAGATTCAATTTCTACCATACCATCTTGTGTAGCAGTAAATGAATACCATGTAGTACCAGCTTCTGTAGCTATAGTAGTGCTACCAGCTTGTATTGCTATAGGCTTAGCGCATGATTCACCTTCAGCGAAATCTTCTTCTTCCACAGTGAATGTGGTAGCTTCGGTTGCTCCTTCAAGTTTGATGATATAAGATGTGCCTTCGGTAGCCTGAATCTTATAGGTGTTGTCGCTAGTTTTCACGTCATAGTAGCTAGTACGCAAGTCGCAACTTTTAGGGAATGTGACAGTTATACCAGAGACTGCAGGCGTTACTGCAAGCCAACCGGTTTGTGTTGCTGTATAAGTGTAATATGCAGGACTGCTAGCTGCAAGGTTGTTAGTGCCACTCACTGCTTCTATCGCCATGCTGCATGTTTCTCCGGCTTTCACCTCTTCGTATGTTATAGTAGCTGTTTTTTCATTCTTGCCTTCAGCCATTGCTATTTCAAATATGTAGGTGGTGTTGGCTGTAGCTTCAGTCTTTGCACTGCCATATCCTGATGCAAGTAGAGAACCGCTTGATGTACAGATTCTAATATTAGAGTTTTGTGCGTCAGCTATATTTATTGTCATCCATTTGTTAGCTTCCCAATCGCTTGGAGTTGTCAATTGGTAGTAGTAAGTGCCATTATAGATAGGAGTTGTAAACTCATTGTTGCTTAGAATGATAGGATTGTAGTTTGAATCGCCTTGTTGATCGGCTTCTGCTTTGATATTGAAAGTTTCATCAGCTTCAGTTGCTTCTGATTTTTCCACTTTTAGGTAGTATGTCGTGCCTGAGTATACACTTTCACGAAGACCGAAGAATCCGCTCACAGAATTACCTTGGCTATATAGTGAGCCATAGCTGGTGTAATGTAGAGAGATTGTGCAGTTTTGAATTTCAGTATCAGAGTTGACAATCATATATGCGGCATCCGGAGTGTATTGATACCAATAAGTACCTGCTGCGGCAGGAAGTGTGTTAGTAGCGGCTCCGTCGAACGCATAATCGTAAGAGTCGCCTTTTTTAGGATAGGTCATTACGAAATTTCCCATTCCAGCGGAATAAGAACCGGCGGTGATAATATAAGTCTTGCCAGCTTCTACCGAAACTTTGGCTGTGTAATAGTTAGCAGCGTATGATGCTGTGAAAGACTCAGAAGAGGATGCTGTTGATTCTTTAATGCTTCCGTTATATACATATTGTGGGAAATTCATAACCAATACGCCGTTATCTCCTTCAGGCACAGTGTAAGATATATATGTTAGCGCAGAATTGCTGTAATATCCCGGTATATAGAAGGAACTGCCATCGTTAGGTGCTACGATAGGGTCGCTTTCTGTTTTACCGCCGTCAACATCAGCTGCAACGTGTGATAGGGTATAGGTGAATGTTGAAGGGTCGCTACTTGTGTTGATAGATAAATATACGGTAGTGCTACCGGCAACTGGTAATGTTATGGTCATATAATCAGATGACCAAGTGGTAGAGATATAGTTGCCGTCACTATCGGTTGCGTTCACGTTGAAGCTTGAAGAACTTCCGGTGATTGATAGCAATTGGCTTTCTGTAGCTGTGTATTTGTAATATACGCCGCTATTTGCAGTTGTGCCATCAGGTAATTGGAAAGTTGTAGTGCTTTCGGTTAACTCGATAGCGGAGCTAGTGCTAGTGCCGTCTTGCGCGAATATGCACAAAGGGCATAGAATAGCTAGAATTAGTAGAATTTTTTTCATAATTGTTTTTGTTATAGTTAATAAAAAGATAATTTGCGAAACTCGTATGTTTGATCATTGATGTTTGATATGAATTTCGCAAAAGTAGTTATAAATCATTAAAAAAACAAAGTATTTTGTAAATTTATAAAGTTTTGACTACCAACTAATGTCTTGCATGCTGTTCTTGTTGTCGGCGAGCTTGTTGGCAAGGGCCACAGCCTTGGTGATATGGTCGCAAATGTGGTCTTCGCCAATTAGCTTGTCGATATGGGCATGAAGCAACACCTCTTTCACGTTAGGTACTACACCAGAAAGTACTACGTGTATGCCATCGTTCTTTGACGACTGTATGAGAGTTTCTAAGTTGTGGATACCAGTAGAGTCGATGAACGGCACGCGTCGCATGCGGATGATACGCACATGGGGCTTGTCGCCCATTGACCGCATCATGTCTTCAAATTTGTTGGCGACGCCGAAGAAAAACGGACCGTCAATCTCGTAAATCTCGACACCTTGGCTCACGTGCAGAATTTCGTGTGTGGTGTTCTCAGTGCCTTCGGCAAGGTCAATTTGGTCGCTGAACACCTTAATTTGAGTATTTTCCATAACGCGTCGCAAGAATAGCAACAATGCGAGAAGCAGACCTATTTCGATAGCGATGGTCAAGTCGAACACCACGGTGAGGATGAATGTCACCACAAGCACGGCAATGTCGGACTTAGGATTCTGGAATATACCCACAACGGTACGCCATCCACTCATGTTGTAAGCCACCATGACTAGCACGCCAGCAAGGCAAGCCATAGGCACATAGTTGATGAGCGGCATCAAGAACAAGAAAATGAGCAGAAGCACTACTGCATGGATGATGCCGGCAACTGGGGTGCGGCCGCCGTTGGTTATATTGGTCATTGTGCGGGCGATAGCTCCGGTGACAGGAATTCCGCCGAAGAACGGAACAACCACGTTAGCCACGCCTTGACCTATAAGCTCGGTGTTGTTGCGGGTGCGATTGCCAGTAGCACCGTCGGCTACTGTTGCCGAGAGCAACGACTCGATAGCTCCCAAAATGGCTATGGTGAATGCCGATGGCAGAAGCACATTGATAGTGGTCATGTTGATGCCTAACCAGTGAGGAGCGGGTATTTCGGCTGGGAGCTTGCCGAAACGGTCACCTATGGTTTCGATTCCCGTAAGTCCGAAAAACTCTTTAGCCAAATATACGGCTATTGTCATTACGATGATTGCTATAAGGGCTCCAGGCAGTTTCTTCGACACGTATGGGGTCAAGGCAATGATTGCTATGGTGATAAGGCTGACGATTAGGGTAGGTGTGCTGATAGAATCCATGTTTTGGAAATATACAGCCCACTTGCCAATGAAGTCGCCTGGGACTTTATCTATTTGCAGACCAAGCAGGTCGACAATCTGCGTGGAGAATATGGTTAGCGCGATACCGCTGGTGAATCCCACTACTATGGGATAGGGGATGAACTTGATGATAGTTCCCAGCTTGAATGCACCTAATAATATAAGAATCAGTCCAGCCAAGAATGTGGCAATGGCAAGTCCTTGCAGACCGTAAAGCTGGATGATGTTGTAGACGATGACGATGAAAGCTCCAGTGGGACCGCCTATCTGAACGCTGTTGCCTCCTAATGCCGAAACTAGGAAACCACCAATGATAGCCGTAATCAAACCTACCGACGGCGTGACACCGCTAGCGATACCGAATGCGATAGCTAATGGCAACGCCACTATACCAACAACAACGCCCGCAACCAAGTCGTTGCGGAACTTCGCCCAAGAATAATTCCTTAATTCACTCAAAAATTTGGGCTTAAACTCAACTTTTCCGCTTAAATTCATATTGATATAAACCTTAAAACAATCTTCTACACCCTAAATTTAGCCGTATGTGATTCCGATTAGCTGGTATCGGGATATGCTGGCGTGCGGCATAAAAATAGCCCCTTAAGAAAGGGGCTACAAAGTTAAGGATTATTTACAAATTTTCCAAAATTTTCTCAATTTGAGGCGGGAGATTGAAGACGGTTAACGCTTACGCTTCTTCTTGCTCTTGGTTTCGAGCTTTTGGCGTTTCTGCTCCCTCTTTTCTTGCCTTTTCTCTCTGGCGATTCTCTTTTTCTCTTGGATTTCCTCCAGTTTGGAGCGTGACTCGGTGATAGGCGCTTTGTCGATGCGGCGAGAGTCGACAGGGTGGTTCTCGTCAACAAGTACGAAGTCCAATTGCTTATGCACCAAGTCGGCACGTGCAATCTGTATGGTCACCTTGTCGCCTAGCTGGTAGCGCTGTCGTGTGTTGCGTCCTATTAGGCAGTAGTTTTTCTCGTCAAGCTCGTAATAGTCGCCTTCCAAGTCACGTATAGGCACAAGACCCTCGCACTTGTTCTCGTCAAGCTCGACATATATGCCCCATTCGGTAACGCCTGATATTACGCCTGTGTATACGTTGCCTAGGCGTTCGCCCAAGTATTCCACCTGCTTGTATTTGATAGATGCTCGTTCGGCATTGGATGCCAACAATTCCATTTCGCTGGAATGTTTGCACTCCTCTTCTAGATGAGCTTGGTTTACTGCACGACCTCCAGCCAAGTATCGCTCGAGCAAGCGGTGCACCATCATGTCGGGGTAGCGGCGAATGGGCGAGGTGAAGTGGGTATAATAGTCAAATGCCAGTCCATAGTGACCTATGTTGACGGTGGTGTATATTGCCTTTGCCATAGAGCGTATGGCTAGTGTTGAAATCAAGTTTTCTTCAGGGCGGTCTTTCACGTCGGACAATAGGCGGTTAAGCGACTGATTAGTTTCGATAGCCTTGCCTGTGGTTTTCACCTTATGTCCGAATCGGCGGGCAATCTCGGCAAGATTGGTCATCTTGTCTTGATCGGGGTTGTCGTGTACACGATACACGAACGTCTTTGGTTTCCTGTTGCCCGAAACTTTGCCTATACATTCGGCAACTTTTTTGTTGGCGAGCAACATAAATTCCTCAATCAGTTTGTTAGCTTCTTTAGCCCGCTTGAAAAAGACATCGACAGGTCGTCCGTTCTCGTCGATGTCGAAACGCACCTCTGTGCGGTCGAAGTTGACCGAGCCGTGCTCGAAACGCGCGTCACGCAACTTTATGGCAAGCTCGTTGAGCTTCAGAATTTCTTCTTTGAAGTCGCCTTCGCCTGATTCTATCACTTCTTGCGCTTCCTCGTAGGTGAAACGGCGGTCGCTCTTGATGACGGTTCGGCAAATGTCGTATTTCTTCACTTCGGCATTGTCGTCAAGCTCTAAGATGCAGGCGAAAGCTAGCTTTTCCTCGTTGGGTCGCAGCGAGCATATATTGTTGCATAGCCTTTCGGGCAACATCGGGATAGTGCGGTCTACCAAATATATAGAGGTGGCTCTCTCTTGAGCTTCTTTGTCGATGAGTGTGCCAGGCTTCACGTAGTGAGTAACGTCGGCAATGTGTACGCCTACTTCCCAATTGCCGTTAGGCAACTGGCGGAACGAAAGAGCATCGTCAAAGTCCTTGGCATCTCTAGGGTCGATGGTGAAAGTGGTGATGTTGCGGTAGTCTTTGCGTGATGCGATGATTTCGGGGGTGATGCGGTCGTCAATCTTCTCGGCTTCAAGCTCCACTTCCTCCGGATAGCTGTAAGGCAAGCCGAATTCCGCCAAGATGGCGTGAATCTCGGCGTTGTTGTTGCCAGCCTCGCCAAGCACATCTACAACCTCGCCTATAGGGCAGTTGGAGTTCTCGTTCCATTCCACGATACGCACCGTCACCTTGTCGCCGCTTTTAGCATCCTTAATCATGTCGATAGGCAGAACGATGTCGGAAGCAAGGAACTTGCTGTCGGTGATAAGATGGGCGAAATATTTCTCAACTTTGAGCGTGCCGACGAAAACCTGATCTTTACGCTTGATGATGCGTGTGACGATGGCTTCGGGCGCTCGTCCTGAACGCAAAGCCCCGACATGCACCTCTACACGGTCGCCATTGAGGGCGTGCATGGAGTTGCGTTCGGCAACGAATATACCTTCACGGTCGCCGTCGTCAAGCACGACGGAGTTTTTGCCGTTGCTTCGGCGGCTGAATGTGCCTACCGCTATGTTGGTAATCATCTTTTTAGCTTTGAACCTGCCAGGCGATGTTTCAACTAGTTTCTCATGGTTGACCATAGTTTCAAGAATTTCAACGATGAAAGCGTTGTTTTTTGGTGATTCTGCTCCGATGGCAGCCGCAATCTGCTTGTAATTGTAGGTGCCGCTGTCGTTTTTCTCAAAGAAGTTGGTTATGCCGTCTTTGAGGGCTTTTTTTGACATGGGCGGTTTTATTTTTTTCTTAGCCATAATGCAAAATAATAGGTGAAAAATTGTCGCCATCCTAGCCTTAGAGAGCATGGAGTAGGATAATCCTAGCCACCTCTTGTGGCATAATGGCTGAATGTGTTTACAAATATAACATTAAAAAGTGTAATTGTTTTTAGAAACCCAATGAATTTTTAGAAGTTGTTTCGATTTGTGATAAAAAACAAATCCAGCTACACATCTCGCGCCACTGGATTCCTAACCTATGATTCACTTATTTGTTGTTGCTTTGTTAATGTTAAAGTTGTGTAGTTTTATGAAAAGTATTACAAATTTTGTATGTGCAAAGATAGAATTAAATTCTTGAATAATTACTAATAAAATATGTGCATTAACAAATATTAAGTGTTAGTGCCACATATTCACACATGAGAAATGCTTCAAACTTTTTCTAGGGCTTGTTTTAAGTCATCTATGATGTCGTCAATATGCTCTGTTCCTATACTCAAGCGAACTGTCGACGGTGTTATGTTCTGGTCGGCAAGCTCTTGAGGCGACATTTGCGAGTGAGTGGTGGTGTAAGGGTGGATAACCAAGCTCTTTACGTCGGCAACATTGGCAAGCAGCGAGAATATTTCCAGCGAGTCGATGAATCGCCAAGCCTCTTCCAAACCGCCCTTAATCTCGAAGGTGAAAATGCTTCCGCCGTCGTTAGGAAAATACTTCTTGTATAGTTCGTGGTCGGGATGTGATGGTAATGAAGGGTGATTTACTTTTGCTACTTTAGGGTGGCTGGCTAGGAAATTTACTACTTTAATAGTATTCTCAACATGACGTTCTACTCGCAACGACAAGGTTTCCAATCCCTGTATAAGAATCCATGCGTTGAATGGGCTGATAGTGGCCCCAGTGTCACGTAGGATGACGGCACGGATGCGGGTGACGAAAGCGGCTTCGCCTGCAACATCGGCAAATACTGCTCCGTGATAGCTTGGGTCTGGCTTGGCGATTGTAGGGAATTTGTCGGCATTGGCTTTCCAGTCGAATTTACCGCCATCTACGATGATACCTCCAAGGGTAGAACCGTGACCGCCAATGAACTTTGTAGCCGAGTGAATCACGACATCGGCACCATGCTCGATAGGGCGGATGAGGAACGGTGTGCCGAAAGTGTTGTCGACTATTAGCGGTACGTTGTGGCGGTGTGCAACTTCGGCAACGGCATCAAGATTGGTGACATCGGAATTAGGGTTACCGAAGGTTTCAACATATACAGCCTTCGTGTTAGGCTGGATTGCCGCCTCTAGGGCTTTAAGATCGTTGACTTTCACGATAGTGTTGGTGATGCCCTGTGTGGCAAGCGTGTGTGTGATAAGGTTGAAAGAGCCTCCGTAAAGGTTGTCGGCTGCGACAATGTGGTCGCCAACACCTAAAATGTTTTGTAATGCGTATGTGGCAGCCGCAGCTCCGCTGGCTACAGCTAGTGCGGCAACACCGCCTTCAAGCGCGGCGATACGCTTTTCCAACACGTCTTGAGTGGAGTTGGTCAAACGGCCATATATATTGCCAGCATCCCGTAATCCGAAGCGGTCGGCGGCATGTTGCGAGTTGTGAAACACATAGGATGTAGTTTGATAGATAGGAACGGCACGAGAATCAGTTGCCGGATCGGCTTGTTCTTGACCAACGTGTAATTGCAGTGTTTCGAAGTGTAATTTGTTCTTTGCCATAATCGTAAATTTTTATTTTGTTTATACCTATTGTTTTTGTTGTTTTGTGCTGGCAAAGTTATGTTTGCTAGGAAAAAATAACAAGAAAATTTTTTATTTCAGAAAATATACCTATTTTTGCATTAAATAGAAGAAAATAAATGCACATACCCCCTGATTAGCGGCAGGTGTGTAGAAAATTTTAATATGGACACGTTAGACGAAATAGATTTGAAGATATTGAGCCAACTACAGCAGGACTCCCATCTTACGACGAAAGAGCTTGCGGCAAGGGTTCACCTATCGACAACTCCGGTGTTTGAACGTGTGCGTCGACTAGAGCGTGAGGGCTATATACGCGGGTATGTGGCCCTGCTCGATGCCGATAAATTGGATAGAGGATTGTGCGTATTCTGCAATGTGAAGTTGCGACAGCATAATTGCAGCCTAGGTCGTGATTTTATGGATGAGATTCAAGGAATTGAAGAGATAACGGAGTGCTATAACATCTCGGGAGAATTTGACTATATGATGAAAATTTATGTGCGGAGCATGAAGCACTATCAGGATTTTGTGCTTGACGTGCTTGGCAAGTTGCCTAGTGTGGGAAGTATACAGAGCAACTTCGTTATGGCGGCAGTGAAATATACTACAGCCATACCTATTTAAAACCGTTTTCTTAATTGAGCATGGCTTTTTCGTACTTATATCCCATAGAGTATAAAGCTAGTGAAACTCCAAGAAGGAAGAACTGGCGTGCCACTTTAGCGAAAATCAGATAAGCCTGTTTTGTGCCAGGCTCAATGCCTTGATGCGTGACAGCGTTAAGGGCATATTCGGCACATTCTTGGATTGTTGCAATCCATTTTTTTGCTTCTTTCGCCTCTTTTTCCTTTGGTGACTCTTGGTTGAGTCCCATCATAGTTTCAAGAACGTAGTCATCCATGTAGTCAAACCCACGTTTGTCACGTATGTCTACATATAGGTCGGGTATGTCTTTCACTTTGTCCCAACATACGTCCCAGTATACGGCAGCTCCTATGCCGTAATAACAAGCCCATGCGATAGACACCATTGGATAGCGGGCAAATTCGGGAACTACATCAGCCATGTATTGCGGTGCGCTTACTCGCCATTTTTCCATAAGCTCATCGATGTCGTAAAGCTGGTTGTTAAGCAGTTGGTGATCGGTGCAGATTTTAACCAAAGTCTTTTGCAAGTTGGAGATGAATAGTTCGTCCCCGAAATTATTGTCAAGCATAATATTATCCGTTAGAGGTTTAAATTCCTTGCAAAGTTACGTTAAAAATCAATGGATTTCGCACTCAATTGAAAAAAACTGCACCATTTGTAATGGCTATGTCAGAATGGGCAGGGGGCTGTTATTGCGATATGCTTGCCTGTAATAGGATGGGTGAATTCTAGAGATTCGGCATGTAGATACAAACGTTCGGCTGGCGTGCCATAAAGCCTATCGCCAAGAATAGGGGTGTTAAGACCTTCCGGGTGAGCAGAATGTACACGCAGTTGATGTGTGCGCCCGGTTTCCGGGTAGAAAATTATACGGGTTTTCCCCTTTTTTCGCTCAATCACTTCGTAGCGTGTGACGGCAGGCTTGCCGTGAGTGTGGCTTACGGTTTGCAATGGGCGTTCGTTAGGGTTTAGTATCAGTGGCAATCGAATGATGCCGCTATCGTCGTGTACGATTCCATCGAGAATGGCGATATATCGCTTCTTGACTTTTCGGCTTTTGAAAAGGCTTTGCATTATTTTGTGCATCGTTTGGCTCTTGGCAAACATTAGCAGACCTGAAGTTGCCATGTCGAGGCGATGTATGATTTGCGGTGTGCAGTTTTCGGCGTATAATTGTTGTACACGCTCTTGCAAAGAGTCTACCGATAATTTGCCTGGAACTGACAGGATGCCTTCGGGTTTGTTTACAACCAATAGCCAATCATCTTCAAAAATGATGTCGATAGGCTTATCGTCGTGCCGAATCTCAAGCGGATTAGGCTCTACGTCAAGACCTTTTAGCATCCAGCCCAAAATAGGTTCGCATTTCGCCTTGCACGATGGATAGAAATTGCCATGACGACGAATTTCATTTTTAGGCGACTTGCCCACCCAAAATTCTGCCATAGCAAGAGGTCGCATGTCGTGGGAGAAGGCGTGTTGCAGCAGTTTCGGGGCAGCGCATTCGCCAGCTCCAGCTGGAGGGGTATGTTGTGGCGTTTCGGCGAAGATGTCATATAGGTCACGGCTTTCACCACGTGCGTTTAGCATGATGAAATGGCGGAAAATGCGTTCTTGCAGGGCTGCGCTTCTGCGTTGGCGTTCTGCTTTCCAATCTTTAATCAGTTTGTCGCTTGATGAAAGTTGTGATTTTAACTCGCTGATGTTGTGTTGCCATCGAGCTTGAAGGCGTTTCAATTCAGCCTTTTGAAACTGGCTCTCAGCAATAAGTTGTTCGTTGGGCGTTCCTGTGTTACGCAGTTCGTCACGGCGAGCTTTAGACCGTTTCATCAATAGCTTATATTCGTTTATGGCTCTTTGGGCTTTAACTTCGGTGTCGGCAAGCCGGTTGATGATGGCATTGCGTCTTTCGCTGTTGAGTTCAGTGTTTATTTTGCGGTTTATTTCGCTTATGTTGTCTTCTTCGGGGCGAAAGAAGCCTTTTTCGGTCAAGAGGTCGTATACAGCTGGTACGAAATACTTGTGGTCGTTGCTATGTGCAAGATTCCCAGAGAATGCGGCTAGGAAGCCTATTTCTTCGCATAGTGTATCGTTTTGTCGGCTGACGATTAGGACTCCCATCATTTTGCCTTGTTGCAGTTCGTCGGCCCATTCGGTGCGGGTACTGAGATAATCTTGCAGATGTTTGGCGGCTAAGATGCACAAGGGGTGTGGGGTGTAAAAAAACGGGAATGTGAATTGTCTAGGCAAAACCATTCCCGCTATTTCATCGTCACTGAACTTATGAAACCTCACAGTCGCAATTGTTTATACTTTTTGGACGGGATCGCATGTAAGTCCTACGCCAAGGCGTTTGAACACTTTGCGGTCGACTTCGCTCAACATCACGGTGGAATGCACTTGGCAACCGTTGAGTTTCGGTAATTGCTCAAGAGCCTTGCTGCAATTCTCGTCGTTATTGCTTAGCATAGATAATGCGACAAGCACCTCGTCGGTGTGCAGACGAGGATTGTGTCCGTGAAGATATTCAACCTTGGTCTTCTGGATAGGCGAAATCATTTCTTCGGGTATCAACTTTATCTCATGTGAGATGCCAGCCAAATGCTTGATCGCGTTAAGGATAAGAGCCGCACTAGGACCTAGGAGTGAACTTGTGCGTGATGTGATGATTGTTCCGTCGGCTAGTTCTATTGCTGCCGCAGGCACGCACGAAAGTTCTTTTCTATTGTGTGCTGCTACGGTGCTACGGCGATACTCGGTCGTGAGTTTGGCTTGCTTCATGATTAGAGCAATCTTGTTTACCTCATGCTCGTTGTTGCCTTTTTCGGCAAGGTTGCATAGCGCATAATAGTATCGTCGTATTATTTCTTCTCTAGCCGCATTGCAACATATATCCTCGTCGTTCATGCAGAATCCAATCATGTTCACGCCCATATCGGTTGGAGATTTGTAAGGACTTTCACCGTATATGCCTTCAAACAATGCGTTCAACACAGGGAAAATCTCGATGTCGCGATTGTAGTTTACCGCAATGCTGCCATAGGCTTCAAGGTGGAACGGGTCAATCATGTTCACGTCGTTGAGATCGGCTGTAGCAGCTTCGTATGCGATGTTTACAGGGTGTTTAAGTGGCAGATTCCAAACCGGGAATGTTTCAAATTTAGCATATCCTGCTTTGATGTTTCTTTTGTTCTCGTGATAGAGCTGGCTAAGGCACACAGCCATTTTCCCGCTGCCTGGACCGGGAGCGGTGACAACGACTAGCGGGCGTTGGGTTTCTACGTAATCGTTCTTTCCGAATCCCTCATCGGAGTCGATTAATGCGACGTTATTAGGATAGCCGTCGATTGTGTAGTGGTAGTAAACCTTGATGCCTAGACGTTCAAGGCGTTTGCGGTATACGTCGGCACTAGATTGACCGTTGTAGTGCGTAATGACGACGCCTCCAACCAATAAACCAACTTTCTCGAATTCGGCACGTAGACGTAGGACATCCTCGTCGTAAGTGATACCTAGGTCGCTTCTCATCTTATTCTTCTCAATGTCGATAGCGCTGATTACTATAACCACTTCGGCATAATTGCTGAGTTGCATAAGCATGTGGAGCTTGCTGTCGGGCATGAAGCCCGGCAACACTCGGCTGGCATGATGATCGTCAAATAACTTGCCTCCAAATTCGAGGTACAACTTGTCACCGAACTGTGCTATACGTTCCTTGATACGTTCGGACTGTATGCGTAAATATTTATCGTTGTCAAACCCTATTTTCATAATGTATGCAAAGATAGTTCAACTTTCCAATCCTTACAAAAAGAATCGTTTTAATTTATTAAGAAATTTTTCGGTGAAAACTCCAATAAGAAGTGCAAAAAGTATTTTGTCATAAAAAATACTATGAA
>CAZSHA010000049.1:0-18081 GCA_964606575.1 uncultured Muribaculaceae bacterium
ACTATATTTCAATAATTTCAAAGGACAATTTCAGATTTTAATGGGACAGTAGTGTGTTTTTATATACATCTTTAGGATTCTCAATTAGTGCGATTGCTCTATTCCTTAAGGAAGATAAACTTGATGCTGTATATAACAGAAAAGCGCGACTAAAATCCAAAATTCGCAAATTAAATCCCATACAAGCCAATAGATATTTAGACATATTAAGCTAACCTATTATAAATCAATAAATTATTCTTTTCAGAAAAGTTACAAGTGCTATATAGTTGGTTATCAGGTGCTTGTGATGTCATAAAGAGAAAGAACAAATTTCAAAATTTGTTCTTTTCTTTATTCTATTGTATTTCAGGTGGTTATATCTATGCAAAAAACAAACGAATTTAATATAAAAATTCGTTTAAGCATATATGCCAATCATAATTTTGTTCTGGAATTAAACGTTTACAAACACATTATTTTCTGTGCTTTAGATTATGTATAATATTTTCGACTATGTTTACAATGGATTGTTGTATCTTAACAACATATTCCGTCCACGTCACAAGTTACTTAGCCAGTTGATGATTTACACCACAACTCTTTGCCAGTCGCAATGCAAACACTGCTCAATATGGAAGAAAGAGCGAGAGCATCTGTCGCTTGACGACATCAAACGCATAATGAGAAGCGAATGCATCAAAGGCCGGACAACCGTAGGACTTGAAGGTGGCGAATTTATTCTGCATCCGCAAGCTGAAGAAATCTTGGAGTGGTTCAAGAATAATCACCCTAACTACACTCTGCATTCAAACTGCCTCGCACCAAAAAAGGTCGTGGAAGCGGTACGCAAGTACAACCCTCGCCGCCTTTATGTTTCTTTGGACGGCGACAGAGATACGTACAAATTAATGAGAGGGCGTGACGGATACGACAGGGTGATGGAAGTGATCGATACGCTCCGTAACGAGATACCGATTTCCCTAATGTTTTGCCTCTCGCCGTGGAACTCATTCTCCGACATGCGGCACGTCATCAACGTTGCGAAGCTACACAACATTGATGTGAGGATAGGCATTTACGGAACAATGGCATTTTTCGACACCACAAACGAGCTATTGGAAACATCTGATTTTGTACAAAACATCCCATGCGACATTCACGACACACAAGAAAACTTCGATTTCGTCGCGCTTTATGACCAATGGCGGAACGGCAACCTAAAACTGCGTTGCCAGAGCATTATGAGCTGCCTTGTGATCCATAGCAATGGCGATGTGCCTATTTGTCAAAACCTTGATGTCAAATTGGGGAATATCCACAACAGTTCGCTTGACGATATATTCAACGGAAATAGTAGTTGCAAGATTCAGTGCGAATATTCCCGCAAGTGCAACGGCTGTTGGATTAACTTCCACCGTAAATATGATATAATCCTTTTACGCAACTTTGAGAGAATATTCCCCAAACGACTGATTGAAGCCTTTTATGGGAAATATAGTTGGAGCGAGAACCCAAAACAGACTTACCGTAAACATCTAAAAGAGTTACAAAAATATGATACAGAATATAATAAGTAGGTATAAGCGTGCGAGGACAAATGCATGGTTATCGCAAAATTATGATAGCCAATTTGCTTTTGTCGGAATGGGGCAACATAGCTTGAGCAACATCTACCCTGTACTGGATTATCTGCACATTCCGTTGAAATATGTTTGTGTGACTTCCGAAGATAAAGCTAAACTTATTAGCCGGAAGTTTAGAAAGACCGAAGGCACTACTTCTGTTGATGACATCCTAAAAGACGATTCTATTAAAGGGGTGTTTGTGTCGGTTACCCCTTCTGCTCATTTTGAAATAGCTAAAAAGGTGTTGAACAGCGGGAAAAGCCTTTTTATTGAAAAACCGCCATGCTCATCATTGGACGAACTTAACGAATTAATCGCCGTTAGCAGTCGGCACCCTGAATCGGTTGTCACAGTTGGTTTGCAGAAACGATTCGCCCCAGCCACACAAATATTGAGAAAACGCCTTAAAAGTGAGGACATAATCAGCTACAACTTACGCTATCTAACAGGAGATTATCCTGAAGGCAACGCACTACTCGACCTATATATTCACCCGATAGACATGATATCACATCTATTCGGAGAAGCTGACATCGTCGCATGTGAGAAGTTATTCACCAACTCCTACATACTCATATTGAAGCATAAGCATATTATAGGATGTTTAGAGCTATCGACAAACCACACGTGGACTAATGCAGAAGAGGCATTAAGCGTATGCACCGAATCTGGTATTTACGACTTGCGACAAACGGAGAATCTAACTTTCACACCTAGACAAGGCTCAATTTGTGGTATTCCTTTAGAAAAGATTTGGCGAAAAAAAACAGATAATTGAAATGCTGTGTAACCACAACCCATTCTCTCCGACCCTTAGCAACAACAGTATTTACACACAAGGTTTTTATAACGAGATTAACACTTTTATCGATGCAATAGAGAGTAAGCACCATATCAATCTTTCATCGTTGCAATCGTTGCAAAACACATACAAACTAATTGACAAAATAAAGAAACAACGAAAGCCATAACACTTATATCCTAGATTTTATGTAATTTTGGGGTGAATTATGGCTATCAATGGAAGCGACAAACGATAACACAACCGTTAAATATACAACTACACAAGAAGCATGTAACATTCTTGTTAACCTGCTTCTTGCACATGGGGTAAGGCATACTGTGGTCTCTCCAGGCTCACGCAACGCACCCATTATTATCGCATTAAGTCAATGCGAGCAGATAAGCAAACATATAGTAGTGGATGAACGCAGCGCGGCATTCATTGCATTAGGAATAGCACAACAAGAAAACAAACCAGTAGCATTAGTATGCACTTCTGGAACCGCTGTATTAAATTATGCACCTGCCGTAGCTGAAGCATACTACCAACATCTACCACTTATCATAATTTCTGCCGACCGACCGCACGAATGGATTGACCAAAACGACAGCCAGACTATAAAGCAACATGGCATTTTAGGCAACATTGTGAAAAGCAGTTTTGACATACCTGCAAATATTGATACGCCAAACTCTAAATGGTATGTCAATCGTTGTATAAACGAGGCTATGATAATCGCTGAAAAACAGCCTACTGGACCAATTCACTTAAACATTCAATTCAACGAACCTCTATATGACAGGAAAGCACTTGATAACAACAAAAACATTCGGGTCATAAACAATATAAGTTTAAAACAGAGCCTTGAAGAAAGCGTGTCACATACATTGGCAGAAAACATGTCAATGTATAAAAAAGTGCTTGTACTTGCCTCGATGAACAAACCGAATAAGGCTTTAAGCTATGCGTTAAACGAATTGGCAGGAAAAAACATTGTCGTTCTTACTGAAATCATTTCTAATAGCAAATGTAACGAAATGGTTTTGGGTAACATTGACCGACTGCTTACTGAAATAGATGAAACAGAATGCGGAACTTACGCTCCTGATTTACTAATCACAATAGGTGGTTCACCTGTTTCAAGACAAATAAAAACGTTATTACGAAAACATCCAGCTAAAGAGCATTGGCGTATCGGGTTCGACAACACAGTAGTCGACACCATTCAAAACCTCACACACAGAATAGAGACTGAGCCTGCCGACTTTTTCACGCAGCTATCACCATTAATAGAGAATAAGGACAACCGTTTTTATCAAACTTGGCTACAATTGAGCAAATCGGCACGAAACAGCCATATTAGCTATATCGAAAACGCACCTTGGAGCGACTTGAAAGCAATGGACATAATCATGCAATCATTGCCAATTAGCAATTTGAATTTACAAATATCCAATGGTAGCGCTATCAGATATGTAGATATTTTAGGTACTCCAAAAGGTTTTAGCGGAGATTGCCATTGCAACAGAGGGGTTTCAGGCATAGACGGCTCTACGTCAACTGCCCTAGGTGCTTCTATGTCATACGCCGAAGGTACAACATTACTTATCACTGGCGACATGAGTTTCAGTTACGATCTAAGCGGTCTTGCATCACAATACAATAATAGAAATTTCAAAATCATCGTGCTTTGCAATGGAGGTGGTGGTATATTCCGTTTCATAAACGGTCCTTCAGAGTTACCCGAATTTGAGAAATATTTTGAGGTGCATAGAAACATACCTATCAATCTTTATGCCAAGGCTTTCGGTTTTCAATATTTTGAGGCTAATGACAAGAAGTCGCTCATTACTGAACTTAATAATTTCCACAAATGCGATTCGGCTTCAATATTGGCAGTTTACACCGATGGTAAAATCAGCGCTGACGTGCTAAAAGGATATTTTAAACGAAATAAATAACTAATTATTAACATACGATTATGAGCAACAGAAACTGGACTACTATCAAACAATACGAAGACATCTTATTTGAGCAATACAAGAGTATCGCAAAAATCACGATAAACCGTCCTAAAGTATATAACGCATTCCGTCCAACAACCAACTTTGAGATGCTTGATGCGATAAATTATTGTCGTGACCACGCAGACATCCGCACCATTATCCTAACTGGAGCTGGCGACAAAGCGTTCTGCTCGGGTGGCGACCAAAACTTCAAGACAAGAGGAGGCTACAATGATCCTAACGGAGTACCTCGCTTAAACGTGCTTGATCTACACAAGGCTATTCGCTCTATACCCAAGCCTGTAATCGCAATGGTTAACGGTTACGCAATAGGAGGAGGTAACGTTTTACAAACCGTTTGCGACTTAACAATAGCATCAGAAAACGCTCGTTTCGGGCAAACTGGTCCTAAAGTTGGAAGTTTTGATGGCGGATTCGGCTCATCATACTTAGCTCGATGCGTAGGACAAAAGAAAGTCAGAGAAATATGGTATCTATGCCGTCAATACACAGCCGAAGAGGCTGAAAAGATGGGAATGGTAAATAAGGTTGTTCCTTTTGACAGACTTGAAGATGAAACCGTGGAATGGTGCGAAACCATCGCTATGCGTAGCCCATTAGCAATACGCATGGTAAAACGCTGTCTAAATGCCGAACTTGACGGTCAGAGAGGATTAATGGAACTTGCAGGCGATGCGACCATGATGTATTACACTATGGATGAAGCACAAGAAGGTAAAAATGCGTTCCTAGAAAAGCGAGATCCCGATTTCGATCAATTTCCAAACTTCCCAGGTTAATGAAAGCCGCTTACGCTCCCTACACTCTTAACTTCATCACTCCGGGCGGAACTTCACGTGGAGTGATGACAGTTAAAGACACCTATTTCATCAAAATATGGGATGAAGACAATCCCGATGCATATGGAATAGGCGAATGTGCATTATTCAAAGGTCTATCAGCAGAAGACGATGACAAATATGAATCTAAGCTACGTGAACTTTGCAAAAACGTTGAGTCGGGCGAACAAACCGACTTATCATGCCATTCATCTATTTTATTCGGATTCGAAAGTGCTATACTAGACTTCTCAAACGGAGGTAGACGTGTGTATTACCCGTCAAAATTCCATACTGGAGAATATAAAATTCCGATTAACGGACTCGTATGGATGGGGGAAAAAGAAGCGATGCTATCACGGATAGATGAGAAGGTTGCAGCAGGTTTTCATACTATTAAGTTGAAAATCGGTGCCTTAGATTTTCGGCAAGAACTGGAAATGATTGAATACGTACGCACACGTTATTCCGAAAAGGATTTAGAAATAAGAGTTGATGCCAATGGCGGTTTTAACGCTGAAAATGTGATGCAACGCCTTGACGCACTTTCCAAATATCAAATTCACTCAATCGAGCAACCTATAAAGGCTGGACAATGGGAAATTATGGCTGACGTGTGCAAGCAGTCCCCTATCCCAATTGCGCTGGATGAGGAACTCATAGGGATCACTAATCCCATGATTATGATGGAATTGCTACGCAACATCCGTCCACATTACATCATATTGAAACCTTCACTAATGGGTGGAATGTCAGGCTCGTTAGAATGGTTAAAAATGGCAGCACAATTCCAAATAGGAGGTTGGGTTACATCGGCACTAGAATCAAACATCGGACTTAACGCATTAGCCCAATGGGTAACTACGCTTGAACCCAAAATTCCGCAAGGGCTCGGAACCGGCATGGTTTTCTCCAATAACATTGAGTCACCACTAGAACAAAAAGAAGACTACTTGGTATACAATCCATCCAAAAAATGGAATATTCCAAATTTTAACTGGATTGAAGACTAATTTTTACACATAAATGCAAATCACAATAAACAATCACATCTGCAACACAATAGAAGACGTAAGAAAATACGCCTCAACAGACGTTGCCACTTTCATCGAAGAATATCTTAATGATAAGCCATTCGTAACAGCACATACATCAGGTTCTACGGGCAAGCCCAAAGACATAAAACTGCTCAAAAGCGACATGCAAGCATCGGCTAAACTGACCAACGAATATTTCCAATTAAACGAAAATTCGTTGTTTTATCTTAATCTATCACCTACCTATATTGCTGGTAAGATGATGATTGTAAGAGCGATAGAACTTGGAGCAAGATTAATCGAAGAATCACCATCAAACCACCCGCTTGCCGATTATGACAGCAACGAAAGAATAAGTTTAGGAGCATTTGTCCCTTCACAAATTAAATACTTGATAAACAATCCAGAAAAGCTCATATTGTTTGACAATATCATTATTGGTGGAGGTAAAATGCCTAATAGGCTTGAACGATGGCTTGCTGAAAAAGGAATCAGAGCATTCAACACATACGGGATGACAGAAACCTGTAGCCACGTGGCATTAGCTCCAGCAAGCACAACCAAACAACCTTTTTCAGCACTAGGAGATATTACATTCTCTACCGACAACAGGGATTGCCTAGTAATAAATGCTCCTCATTTTTCTTGCTCCCCAATTATAACCAACGATATCGTTAACTTGCTATCGCCTACACAATTCCATTGGTACGGACGTTACGACAACGTGATAAACACTGGCGGTATTAAGGTTTTCCCTGAAGAAATCGAGCCTACCATAGGCGAAATAATCACAAACGTGAGATTCTTCGTAACGTCACAGCAATCGGAAAAATGGGGAGAAGAACTCGTGCTTGCACTCGAATATAGCAGTTTGCCCGATGGCGTAACGAAAACTGGCGATGTAAGACCAGATTTTATTGAAAAGATGAAACAAAAATTACCGCCTCATGCCATTCCACGCAAATATATAGCTATAAACAAATTCAAAGAAACCTCAACAGGCAAAATTATACGCAAAATCGTAACAACAGATGAATAAAACACGCCTGTCAAACATAGAATTATTACGCATCATAAGTATGATTATGATATTATGCGTACATTTCACAGGAGCCACTTTCGGCTTGCCTGACCAGATGCAGGTAGAAGAATTATCAAATTTGCCTACTGTGTCTAAAATCTTAATGGAAAGTATTTCTATTATTGGTGTAAACTGCTTCATCCTAATATCTGGATATTTCGGTATCAAACCGTCAATTAAAGGTATAATTAACTTTATTCTGTGGTGCATGTTCTATGCTGTGGGTATATATGCTCTTGTCGCCATCATACAACCAACATCCTACAACACCTCAGCTCTCATATCATCTTTTTGAGTGCTTTCGCATACCGATTTATGGTTTGTTCCAGCTTATTTCGCACTATACATCATATCCCCTATTCTCAATAAAGGCGTAAGCAGCATATAAAAAAGGAACTTCCAATTTTTAATATTTGGACTTACTTTCCTGAATGTTTATCTTGGCTGGTTCTGGGAGGGAAAAATCAATCCTAATGGATACAATGTGATGCAAATGATATATATCTACATGATAGGCAGATACATTCGTGCATACGCATCTACAGAAAAACGTCATAAATCCTTCTACATAACCACATATATGGTATCGCTCTTGCTCATTTTCAGTAGCACATTCTATTGCCATAGCAACATGGCATTTGCTTACAATTCACCATTCGTAGCGGTTGCATCAATATCTTTCTTTATGATATTCACAACTTTCAGCTTTGAGAGCAAACGCATCAATTATATAGCATCCAGTGCTTTCGCTGTATACTTGATACACAAGATGCCACCCATTTGGAGTACATTAAGAGATTTCTTATTCAATACTTCTACCAACATGGATTATTTCTCATTCTCCTTATAATATATCTCTTTTATTATCATCGTATTTATAATTTGCATTGCTATTGACAAAGTACGCATGACCGTTATGAATCCTGTAATTGACAATTTGTCATCGATAGCAAATCGCTTTATTTAGAATTATTATAAATAATATTCATTTGAATGCTAGGTTAATCACAATCATTGTATTATCTTTGTGGTATAATATAAGTATATACCTACAGTGATTAAGCTATCGGACTTAAAGACAGGTGAATCGGCTACAATAGTAAAGATTCTAGGATATGGGGCATTTCGCAAACGCGTGATGGAAATGGGCTTTGTGAGAGGTAAAACAGTAAAAGCTCTTTTGAACGCCCCGCTACAAGACCCTATAAAATACAGCATTTTAGGATATGAGGTTTCGCTACGGCACAATGAGGCGGCACTAATCGAAGTCGTGCCTAACGATGAGGACGAACATAATGAATTGATTGCAAAAAATGAGATGCACACAATTCAAGATAACGACCCTGTAACCATAGCCAAACGTGAGAGTAAAAACATTAACGTTGCACTGATAGGTAATCCTAACTGCGGAAAGACCTCACTTTTTAATTTCGTAAGCGGGGCACATGAACGTGTAGGCAATTATAGCGGTGTGACTGTAGATGCAAAAGAAGGATACTTCAACTACAAAGGTTACCATATCACAATCGTAGACCTTCCTGGCACTTATTCGCTATCGGCATATTCTCCAGAAGAGCTATATGTCCGTAGGTATCTTAAAGACGAGATACCCGATGTTATCCTTAACATGGTTGTCGCATCCAATCTAGAACGCAATTTGTATCTTACAACCGAGCTTATCGACATGGATAGAAATATGGTTATCGGTCTTAACATGTATGACGAGCTTAAAAACAGCGGTGCAAAACTAGATTATGAGGAACTCGGAAAAATGATTGGTGTACCAGTAGTCCCGACTGTCACCAAAACTGGCGAGGGAATCCCTGAATTATTGGATAACATCATTAAGGTATATGAGGACAAGCACGACACAGTACGCCACGTGCATGTAAAACTAGGCTCTGAAATTGAATCGGCAATAAAGGAAATCAAAGATAGCATCAAAGCTAGTTCACAACCTGTACAACAATTCTCGCCTCGTTATTTGGCAATCAAACTACTTGAAGGCGACAAAGAAGTTGAGCGTATGCTCGAATCTCAACCTGAATATAAGGAATGGAAAAGTATACGTGACAAGTGGGTGAAACATATTGAAGACGTAGGACAAGAAGATATAGCATCAGCTATCGCAAGCGAGAAATACGGTTTTATCTCGGGTGCTTTGCATGAAACATACGAACAAGGAGAAGAACCACGTAACGTGAAAGGCACTGAAATTATCGACGCACTCGTAACACACAAACTTTTCGGGTTTCCTATCTTCCTTTTGATTATGTGGTTTATGTTCTGGGGTACATTCGAGATTGGAGCTTATCCTATGAAATGGATTGAAACAGGAGTTGAATGGCTATCTAATTTAATTAGCGGCTATATACCGGTCGGCCCTTTGAAAGACTTGGTGATCGACGGAGTCATAGGAGGTGTTGGAGGCGTTATCGTGTTCCTGCCAAACATACTCATTTTGTATCTGTTTATATCTTTCATGGAGGACTCAGGATACATGTCGAGAGCCGCTTTCATCATGGATAAGATAATGCACAAGCTTGGGCTACACGGCAAGTCGTTCATCCCATTGGTTATGGGATTCGGTTGCAACGTTCCAGCTATAATGTCAACTCGCATAATTGAAAGTAAAAGTAGTCGCCTAATAACAATGCTTATAAATCCTTTCATGTCATGCAGTGCAAGATTACCTATATATATTTTGCTGGTCGGTGTATTCTTCCCCGACCACCCATCACTCGTGCTGATGTCGCTATATGTATTAGGCATTTTAGTAGCAATAATCACCGCACGACTATTAAGGAAATTCCATTTTAAGAAAGACGAAACGCCTTTCGTTATGGAACTTCCGCCATATAGAGTGCCAACGTTGAAAGCCACTTTGCACCACATGTGGGAAAAAGGAGAGCAATATTTAAGGAAAATGGGCGGTATCATCCTTATTGGCAGTATCATAGTATGGATTCTAAGCTATTTCCCAAGAAACATGGAAAAGAGTAACGAAGAAATGACACAAGAAGAGATACTTGAGCAACAACAGAACTCTTACCTTGCCGATATAGGACATTTCATAGAGCCTGTTGTGAAACCGCTAGGATTCAATTGGAAAGTATCTATTGCCATTCTATCGGGTACAACAGCTAAAGAAATTGTAGTATCGACATTAGGGGTATTATATTCTGCCGACAGCGACAACGAGGTATCACTACAACAGAAACTCACCTCAGTGAACCCACAAACCGGCAAACCAGACTTCACGCCTGTTATGGCTCTAAGTTTCATGGTGTTCTCACTATTGTATTTCCCATGTATAGCCACAATAACAGCCATAGTCAAAGAATCGGGAAGTTGGAAATATGGGTTATTCTCAGTGTGCTACAATACCGGAGTCGCATGGATTGTGTCATTCATTGTATTCCAAATAGGAACTTTGATTGTAGGATAGCCGAAAATTTACTATCTTTACGTGGTTAAGTCTACTAATCAATATATCTAATCATAAAAAAATGGCAAAATATACACGTGCATTTTGGACAGCTAATACAGCCGAATTATTAGAACGAATGGCTTATTATGCTGTCTTCATCGTAATTACGCTTTATCTATCTAACACCCTAGGCTTCTCTGACATTGAAGCCAGTTTGATTTCGGGATTATTCTCCGGCGGTTTATACCTGCTACCTATGTTCACTGGGGCATTTGCCGATAAGATTGGTTTCCGAAAGTCAATTATTATAGCATTTTCCCTACTAGCAGTTGGCTACTTCTTGCAAGGCTTATTGCCTGTCATGCTGGAAATTACGGGTCTAGTTCAATATGGTGAAAAAACTGTTTTCACTGGGCTTATAGGCAGTTGGGAACGATATTTGATAATTCCAGTTCTTATAATTTTGATGATTGGCGGAGCTTTCATCAAGTCTATTATCTCCGCATCAGTAGCTAGAGAAACGACATCCGAAACTCGAGCTAAAGGCTACTCAATATTCTATATGATGGTCAACATAGGCTCTTTCACGGGCAAAAGTGTTATCGACCCGCTACGCTCATTCGTTGGCGATGCGGCTTATATCTACATCAACTTCTTCTCTGCCACGCTATGTGCGGTAGCATTCATAGCCGTTGTGTTGTTCTACCATTCAGCACATCATAGCGGAGAGGGGAAAAGCGTTAAAGAAGTGGTACAAGGTTTGACCAAGGTTTTCTCAAACGGACGTTTGCTTATTCTCATCTTGATTGTGACAGGTTTCTGGATTGTGCAACAACAGCTTTATGCGACAATGCCAAAATACGTTATCCGCCTTGCTGGAGAAACAGCACGTCCGGGCTGGATTGCCAATGTTAATCCGTTCGTAGTGGTAGTGTGCGTTAATTTCATCACACAATTGATGGCTAAACGCAAAGCGTTGACCTCTATAATCGTTGGTATGTTCTTGATACCGCTTTCGGCATTGATAATGGCTACAGGTAATCTATTCAGCGGTGACATTCTAGGACTTCACCCTATTACGTTCATGATGATTGTAGGCATAGCTTTTCAAGCATTGGCAGAATGTTTTATATCACCTCGTTATCTCGAATATTTCTCGCTACAAGCACCCAAAGGCGAAGAAGGCCTATATCTAGGATTCAGCCACTTACACTCCTTCCTTTCTTCCATCTTAGGATTCGGACTATCGGGTATTTTATTATCAAAATATTGTCCTGACCCGCAATTGTTCACAAGTGCGGCAGAATGGCAATCCGCTACAGCAGATGCCCACTACATCTGGTATTGGTTTGCGGCTATCGGCATGATTTCGGCTTTTGCTTTAATCATTTATGCACGAGTGAACAAAAACAAGCAATAATATTGTTATAATTAACGAAACTTCATATTCAGTAACATAAATATCGACATATAATGGAATTTAACGCAGAAAACATTTTGTTATTAGGTGCTGTATTGGTATTTTGCAGTATTTTAATCAGTAAGACAGGACACCGTTTCGGCATACCGTCACTTCTTCTATTCTTAATCGTCGGAATGATATTCGGTTCCGATGGACTAGGATTGCAATTCGGAAACGCTGGTCAAGCCCAATTCATCGGTATGATGGCTCTGAGTATCATCCTATTCTCAGGTGGTGTCGATACCAAAATCAAAGAAATTAGACCTGTATTGACTCCAGGTATATTGCTTTCTACTATAGGTGTATTGCTTACGACCATACTCACCGGACTTTTTATTTTCTATATATCTCACTGGACTGGGCTTGATATACACATGTCACTGGTGGTTTCATTGTTGCTGGCGGCAACCATGTCGTCTACCGACTCTGCTTCAGTATTCAGCATATTAAGATCGCAAAACATGAACCTAAAGCACAACTTGCGACCTATGTTAGAGCTTGAGAGCGGCAGTAACGACCCTATGGCTTACATGCTCACGATTGTGTTGATACAATTGGTCAACACGACTGATGCAAGCAGTGCTAAGATTCTCACCGACTTCACAATACAGTTCGTTTTCGGCGGACTAGCTGGTTTCGGTTTGGGTAAGCTGATGGTATGGGTTAACAACAAAATCAATCACACCAACACATCGCTATACCCAATCCTAATCCTTAGCTTCGTGTTCTTCACATTCACTGTTACCGAACTTATGAAAGGCAATGGCTATCTAGCCGTATATATTGCCGGTATAATCGTCGGCAATTCAAAAATAGCCAACCGCAAAGAAACGCAAACCTTCTTTAACGGTCTTACTTGGCTTGTACAGATAGTGATGTTCTTGACTCTAGGATTGCTAGTAAACCCTCACGAATTATTATCAGTTGCTCCTACCGCATTATTAATCGGACTTTTCATGATGATTGTAGCACGCCCGCTAAGCGTAATACTATGCTTGTTGCCTTTCCGCAACCTGTCAAATAAGGCAAGGCTGTTTGTGTCGTGGGTGGGATTGCGTGGAGCTGTTCCTATTATCTTTGCCACCTACCCTGTAGTGGCAAAAGTGGAAGGCGCTGACCAAATCTTCAATATAGTTTTCTTCATCACCCTATTATCGCTAGTCCTTCAAGGCTCAACCATATCGGCACTGGCTAAGAAATTGCACCTAGACTTGCCAATCGAAAAGACCGGAAACGAATTTGGCGTTGAGCTACCCGAAGAGATAAACTCCACACTAAAAGACATGACTGTTACTAAGGAGATGCTACTGAACGGTGACCGGCTAATGGATATGAACTTGCCTAAAGGTACACTGGTTATGATTATAAAACGTCAAGACGAATTTATAGTACCTAACGGTACTGTCAACCTACATATTGGCGATAAACTTCTGCTCATCTCTGAAAACTCAAACAGCCAAAACAACTAGGATTATAATAAAAAATCACTCCAGATTGAGTGATTTTTTTCTTCTGTCAAATCCTTAAAAATCTTTTGGCTATAAGTTTTAATCCTTAATTTTTTAGATTAGAGATTATTTTTCCTTAATGTTTTAAATGACACATACAAAAACATTTAAAAAACGTATTAACCTGTGTTGTATTGTATCAATTTGTCACAAAGGTAAAGATATTGTAATCTAAATACAAGTTTTATCGTTGTTTTTTGTGAAAAAAAATCCTTAATCTAAAAACTTAAAGAATTATGAAAAAATTGAATTATTTGTGGATGTTAGGTCTGCTTATGTTTGCGGCTGTGAATTTATGCGCATGTTCTGATGATGACGAAGACAATCCCGGGAACTCCGATTTGGTAGGCACATGGCAGGTGCTTACTGATAAAGGCTGGGAGAAGATCAATGGTGAAATTGAATACGAATGGGATCAAGAGGGTAATGAATTGGGTGACCAGATGGGAACTGTAGTATTCAAAGAAGACGGAAGTTTTTATATTTACGATCAATATGGTAACATTGAATTAGAAGAAGATGTCGATTTTACTTGGTCGTATAGGGATGGAAAAATCTTCTTCTACGCTGTTCAATATAAGATGGAACAAGAATGGGCTACCGTAAAAGAGCTGACATCATCTTTTTTGGCTATAGAATCATACTATAAGTATGAAGAAGGTGGTGATGTATACGAAAATTGGTCATATAGTACTCTAAAGAAAATAGAATAAAACAGGATTCATAAAGGTGGCGTATACTAAACCTTTAGTAATATACCGAACAACCCATTGGCGGAGTTGCAACAATGCTTATTAATCCATGCCAATGGGTATTTTTATTCCTATAAATCAACAAAAAAGAGAGTGCTATCGTTGAATGATAAGCACTCTCTCTTCTAGATGATATTTGAATCAGCAATATTTACTTGAATTACCCACTCCAGAACTTCTCCAACAAGAAATCATACGTGAACGCAAACAATTAGATTCTGCTATCTAATAGGTTTTAGTTAAAATATTAGAAGAAGGCAGCAAAAGTTTATACTCACGGCTTTCGGCTCTTTACTATAGGACGAAAACCAATTACACAAAATCAGTAATTCGATATAGCTAATGCTGATAGGCATTATCCTTTACTACTGTTGTTAAACAGGAGTTATAGGAGAAATGGGAGCCATAAGAGATATAAGAATTATAAGTAAGCGGCTATGCCGCTTACTCCCTATGACAACACACTTCATTGTTTGCCCTTCCTATAACTTCCATTGCTCTTATTTCTCCTATTAAAAAGAATTGGAGGCTGTGGGTTTCCCGCACAACCTCCTGATATCAAATTTTTTCTTAGAGCATAAGTGCTACTCTTTTACAAAAAACATTACTTATAATCATAGCTTCACATAAAAAGGTAAATAATTAAAGTCAGCTTATCCCCTTTTTGAATTGGAGATAGGCTGGCTGTGTTGTATTAAAAACCTTCATGGATGTTAGTCATTGTAGATACTTTCAACTTCTCCAATAACTCTTTTTTCTTTTTTGTATACTCTTTATTAACGTTTTCATAGTCTTTCTTTATATGTTTTCCAAATTTGTCTTCTTTGTATTCTACCTCTCTAAATTCATTTTGTATAATTTCTTTTTTTGAGTCATATTTAATTATTTCAATTCGAATCTTCTTAACACCTTCAAAAATACTATTTAGAACACTTTCAGAAAGTAGGAAATGCCCATAATGGTCTTTGTCCTTATCCAATTTATTCAGTATGGATGTAGATTCAATAACTGAATCATCGTTTAATTTTAAAAGGAGTTTCGCATAAGTAGGAAGATATGCTGCAGGAAATTTCGAGGGACCGAAGACTTCTTTTGCTCTGTAATTTTTGACTCCGATTCTTAAACAATATTGCTTTTCACATCCATTTGTATATAATTCCAAATTATATGACAATTGGTGACGGTCTAGATTTGTCCATTTATTCCTATTCTTTTCATCAATAGCAAAAATAAATTCCTTATGTCCTTTACTTCTTAGCTGTATGATTCCATTAGAAATTTCAACAGATTCAGCATCTCCTGCATAGGTATTAAACGTACCTATAACAAATAATAGCATTAATATTCTTATAGCTTTCATTATTCTTTTATTTTTTATAATTTAAATATTCACATATCAAAATATATATTACCTACACCTTGAAGGTATGCTGTATATTTATATTCCATATTTGAAGTACATTTACTAATAATTCCATTAGTATGTTGCCATTGTTGTTGTCCTACAGAATTACCACCTAAACTATATGCAATAACTCGCCCTCCAATACTTGCGTTTGATACCTGTATCTTTATTGCTTGTCTATTTGCTGTTACTGCAGATACAACATGCCCTCCATATCCTCCTGTTAACGTTGATTGCACATTATTAGTATTTGCTTGACCTATAGCATCTTGCGTCAAGTCCACTCCATATTGTTGTACAGATTGTCGTACTGCCATATTTCTACTTGCGTCTGATGTTAGCATGTCATTATAACTTCCCTGTGTTCTGTAAGATGACGTGTTTGAATGATAATCCGAACTATAAACGTTTCTATTAGCTATAGCTTGAAATTCTGCATATTTTTGCTTGTTTTTTGCTGTCATAGCTTGTAGCATTGCTCTTTGTTGTTCTTTAAGTGCAATTTCTTCTTGTCGCTTTAGTTCTTTTTGTTGTTGAACATTAGTTGCTATTTGGTTTGCTCCATCTATAACTGCTCCCAAAATTGCCGCATCTTTTTCATGTTCTATTGTAGCTTTATTTGAGAATTTCAATAAGAATTGTTTAAAATCTCTTAAATCCAGTTCTTGACAAATAGCTACTTTATTTTGTTCATAGTAATTATTTATTTCACTCATAAGATTCTCATCAATCTCATTTAATGACAAAGATCGTATGTAATTCAACTTAGCAGGATCATCCTCTTGACCATAAAATTGGAAAACAAAATTAGAATATTTTTGCGAATATATATTACCAACACTTAGTATCAGTAATATAAAAAATAATAGCTTTTTCATTGTTTTAGTTATTTGATAGTTTCTTCTTTCTGTATTTTTGAGGTTATTTTATTTTTTGATTCCTCATGATTTTGAATTGATGCAGTTATATTTAAAAGTGTACTTTCTGTTAGTTTATCTATTTCAACTTCTTTAAGGAATTCGTCTTCATTATTTATTATCTTTTGTAAAGTCGTTCTATAAAGAGAGTTAGTATTATTGTTATATGGTATAAATTCTATTTTATCCTCACATATGCTAATTAAAGGAAGTGTACTTTTCATTCTTTTAAGCATTGATTTAGGAAATACTTCCTCGGGAATAAGTGTAAATTTTTCCAATTTAGAAACGTCTTTGTAAATCCTAAAAAGTTTGAGATCTTGTTTAATAGAGAAAAGTTGTCCATTTTCATCACTAATAGAAAAATCTGTAATTTTTAAATTTTCAATATCTTTCATATTAAAATAGTTGTTTTGTGTTCTTTAATCTCCCAAAAAGAACGGGTTTATAATCAGTTAGTTGTTTGGAATGAGGAATTACTATGTTGCACTTCTTTATCCCGTTATGTCATTGTTTGCTGGGTTTCATGTGTCGTGTTTTATCGTAGGGATGTTATACCTGCTTCGAGATATTGCGGCTATGTGGTTCGTTTTCAATATGTAATAATACTACGACCTCACTTTAATTTGTTTCTTATGCCTCCAGTAAAACTGCAACCTAATCTTCTCGCAAACGGACATAAGAAAGGTGCGGAGATTGTATCTAGTTTATCCTATTCAGTTATCAGGTCTTCGCTACCTATGTAGAAAATAAGATAATAGCCCCACACCGATATTGCTATATAAAGCCACACTATGGCAGCGATGATATTAGCAACCAATGTAGATGCTATTGCAAATCTCACCCTCTCTACATTTTCAAAGTTGCGAAGTTTGATAACTGGAGATAAAATTTCAATAACACCTTTCGTTATAATATGTATGGATTCAAATGGTTAACTCTTTAACGTTTTGGCTTGAATCCATCGCAAAGATAACGAAAAATGTTATATGTGGGACTAACCGATAGAAAATATATTTAATTAATCACTATACGACAATAGACTTCCTATAAGAATCGGGCGGGACTATTCAAACTATATGAGAAAACAAATAAAAGAGAGTGCTATCGTTGAATGATAAGCACCCTCTCTTCTAGATGATATTATTTGAATCAGCAATATTACTTGCTTGCCAAAACGTCTTTTACTTGATCGTTAGGAACCATTTGTTCCTTGAACACATAAGCGCCAGTCTTTGGCGATTTCACCATCT
>CAZSHA010000050.1:0-17588 GCA_964606575.1 uncultured Muribaculaceae bacterium
CTGTTATCGCTGCAGAAGTGGATGCTAACGACTTCGATATGTTCGTTTCTATCCACTCAAATGCGCTAACTGATGGCAGTTTAACAAATTATTTGTATTTTGCGTGGGATAATAAGTACACTACAGGTTCAGGTACGACTGTAAGCTCTATAACAACAGATGGAGAAACAATTAGAGATGCAAGTATCTCGATGAGCAATTGTGGCTGGAATCACCGTATCCTAGACCGCCACACCCAATGGACTAACTACGATAATCTAGTAGACGAAGGTACTGTAAAAATTGGCTACCAAAATCTAGGTGTGCTTGATCACTCTGTCCCAGGTTATCTTGTAGAAGGCTACTTCCACACCTATCAACCGGCTCGTCACCGCTATATGAACTTTGACGTATGCCGTATAGAGGGTATCGACTATGCTCGCGGCGTTGCCGACTACTTCGGTTGGAGTAAAGATACTAACAATGGTTGCATCTACGGTATCGTGCGCGACAAGGATACGAAGTTCAGCGACGACCTTTACAATGCGATAGCTAAAACTAACGATGTTTACAAGCCTCTTAACGGTGTGGTTGTAACATTGAAGAAAGAAGACGGAACTACCTATGCTACCGATACTACCGATGTAAACTACAACGGAGCTTTCGTGTTCTTGAATGTTCCTACAGGAAACTACACTTTGGAGTTCAGTCATGCCGATTACAAGCCATACGTTGTGGCTGAAGCCGACAAGACTGTATTAACCGAAGCTACTGCCACTTCGCTAGCCGTAACTGTTGAGGAAGAGAAAACTGCTTATCCTACAGCATTCTTGCAAAGCACATCTTACGACCCTAGCACAGTGGTTATCTACGAGAACTATCCCGACAAGATGGCTGATGCCACTATCGACATTGCAAACGATGTCACTTTCTCGCTAACTAACGTAAGCCCGCTTGACGACGATGTTATCACAAGCAAGACAGTACGCCGCACCATCCTTAACGGCGATATGCTATATGTCCTTGCTCTAGATTCTAACAACGAGCCTTACGTCTATGAGGTTGACTTGGCTAGCGGCATGCTTCGTGAGCTTGATAAGACTGCCGTAGTATTAGGCGCTAACGGACGATTGAAGATTTCAGATATAGCTCTAACTGCCGACGGCGTATTGGTGGCTAGCGGATTATCCAAGACACAATATTCCAACACTTATGTGGATGATGGAGAAGTAAGAGGCGCAACAAATTTCTATAAATGGACTGTAAATGAAACTACAGGTTTGCCTGAAACTTGCGAGCTTTGGTTCACATTGCAAACAAGTTCAAACTATTATAGAGCTTTATTAGGCAAAACCATAGCTTATTCTGGTACACTTGAAGACGGTACAATGACAATTACAGCCTCAAATGCAGCAACAGGATCTACTACTATGCGTTACGTTCAAGTTGCCATATCTGAAGAAGAATATTTAAGTTCCAGCATACATACAGTAACATTTGCTGCATCTAATACTACTACCATGAGTAGCAGCGATGATTACTTGATGAGCGTATCTCCGCTTAACGACAACAATCAAGTGTTCGACGGCAACCTATGCGCTCCATTCGAGTGGAACACAACACAGTACGTTGTAGGCACTGTTCCAACAACCGATTTGAACGTTAAGTCCAACGGTATCAGCTTCTTCAAGATGGCAGGCAAGTCATATATGGTAGCTCCTACTGTCAACAGCAACGGTCTTGTAGCCGGAGTTGGTGTTTATGATGTGACTAGCGGTTTCAGCAGCGCAACACTTGTTACTAGCAAGACTATTGAAACAGCAGCTGAATACAATTACATAGCAGCTCACGCTTGCGTTGTTCCTAACGCTGACAACACTGCTGCCGAAGTCAAGCTATACCTAGTAGCAGAAAAGACTGCGGAAGCTCCTAAAGAAGGTCTTGAAGCCGATTTGGCAGACAAGACTATCCGTCGCCAATTGTTGACTAACGATCATTTGATAACACTTGCAGTTGATGCCAACAGCAAATCTTATGTATATGTTTCTAGCATCAACGATAACACATACACTACCCTAGGCACGACAGCCGCTACCGGTGACATCTATCCTATTTCGGATATCGCTCTTACCGATGATGGCTACTTGGTAGGTATCAACAAAGCAACCCAACCATTTTATACAGGAGCTGGTGTTACCGCCAACGTAAATATTTACAAATGGAATAACGATGCTAACGGTGTTCCTACAGGTGAAGTATCTGTATGGTGGACAAGTAACCGTGCTGGAAATTACACTTCTGGTATTACAGGAGAATCTTTGATTTATGACGGAACTCTTATAGAAGGTAAATTAGTTTATACTGCAACTACTGCAAGCGGTTCTGATACACGCTTAGTTATATATGATATAACTGACGGCACAAAAGAAAGTGACGATAACTCTATCTATAACAAGCCAGACGGTACTTATTTAACGACATCTTATCTTGGTGAAACATATAAGATGACTCTATCGCCTCGTGCAAGCGACCAAATCATTTTCAACTCGGCTACAATCCAGCCATTTGAAATAAAGTTTAATGCAACAAATGCAGGCTCTCTTACTATCCTGGCTTCAGCTGGCAGTGATGTGATCGACGCTAAGGCTATCAACGAGTCTTACATGACAGTCGACGGAAAACATTGGATGATTGCTCCTAGCATTGACTCCGACGGCAACGCCGCAGGTGTGACTGTGCTTGACATCACCGATGGTTTGGATGACGCAACAAGCACAATGTCGTTTGCTCTTGATGCAGCAACCGGCTACACCTACGCGTCTGCATTTGGCGAACTGTCTGACTATACCGATTATGTCATGTACCTTGCAATCGACGGAAACGTGACTAAATGGGAAAAGGACGTATATACTTCGGCTACTCTTACAAAGGGTTCTACTGCCGGAACAGCCAACCCATTCGCTTACGCATTGTCAAGCGAGGTGGTAGACGACGTTCTTAGCGTTAAGTTCTCATTGAACACTGCCGCTACAGCTGTAACTATCATTGTTAAGGACGAAAATGGTGATGTAGTGGCATCTGCTACAGGTGCAACTACCGCAGGCGAGCAAACAGTCCAAATCGACCTTTCCAGCTTAGGAAACGGCTCTTACACTTGGGAAGTTGCTGTAGAAGGTGAGGCTAGAACCACAGTATCGCAATTTGCCGCTTGGAAATTCTATCACCCAAGCGGTCTTGACGTTGACAACAGCAACGAGAGCCCATCATTCGGTACATTGTTCGTTGCCGAAGGTTACAATGACGGTAAGACTAAAGATTCGAGCGGAAATGCTTACATAAGTGCAAACAATGGCGACGAAGGCGGCGGTCTATATATGTTCACTGCAGCCGGTGAGCAAATAGCTAATAGCACTAAGGGCGGTTATCGTTTCTTCGGCAAAGAATTAACATTCTCCCATAATATAACCTCAGGATCTGCTGCAGGAGCTGACTTCAGTAAGGTAGCTGTAGCTGACGACGGACGTATTTTCGTCACTCGTTGCAACTTAGAAGGCGACTATATCCTTTCTGCACCTAGCTTGGAAGAATTGGTTGCTAATGGTGAGTTCACTACTTCACTTGTAGCCGACATGACGATGAGCGATAATATATACAATGATGCTAACGGAAACTTCCTTGTTGGTCCCGTTCAAAGCTTCGATGTTAAGGGTTCGGGCGAAGACACCAAACTAATCGCTCTAACTCGTGCAGATAATAGTCTAACAATAGATGTAAGCCTTAACCGCATAGTTGAGTATTCATTGGGTACTGCTGATGAGCTTCCAACTCCTACGACTACAGCATTTGACAAGAAATATACTCTCTCTTACGACAAGGGGGCAAACGTGGCTTACGACGACCGTGGCGGTATCTGGTATTGCCAATATCGTCCTACTCCTAGCGACGAAAATCCTGCATTGGTTTATGCTGATGAAAACGGTACAATCCAATACTTTGAAGGTAAGGGCGGTAATACTCGCCGTCGCGCAGGTCTTGCAGTAAGCCTTGACGGAACTCGTCTTGCGGCTTCTCAAGCAACAGGTGTAATCTCTGTTTACGACATCTTACGCGACGATAACGGTAAGGTATACTTGAACGAGGCATTCCGTATAACTCACAGTATCGGTTCAGATCTTCGCGCATTGACATGGGATGCTGCCGGCAACTTGTATGGAGGTAGCTCGTCAAGCGAATATGTGATAGGTGTTTCTGTGCCACGCGTTGAAGAAGCATACACAACAAATGCCGCTTCAAAATATGCGTTTGAAATCAACCGTACACCAGTGGGCGTTGACGAAATTGCTACAGAAGATGCACCTGTAGAATACTACAACTTGCAAGGTATCAAGGTTGAGACCCCAAGCAAGGGCATCTACATCAAGAAGCAAGGAAAGAAAACCACAAAAGTTGTGCTATAAGAAATCCACAGCTAAACGCTGACTCCAAGAGCCGATCCTGCCCCGCAGGACCGGCTCTTTCCTTTTTTGACAAAGCACCCAAGGCACCCATCTTGAAAAGCGTCATATCCCCTACGCTATATTATCTACATTCCTAAGATGAATTGTTTTATTATCTTTGCATACGGATTATGAAAGAGAATTTAGATATACACAGCGTAAAACAGGAGGAAAGCATCAATCTCTCCTTTATGGATAACAAAGTGCCGGCAGGCTTCCCCTCACCGGCTCAAGACTGCGACAGCGACTCTATCGACTTGAATCGGGAGTTGATACGCCGACCGTCGTCAACATTCTGTGCCAGAGTGAGAGGCGACTCGATGATAGATTGCGGTATAGATGATGGCGACCTTATCGTTATAGACAAGGCTCTGACACCGCATAACGGCAGTATTGCAGTGTGCTTCGTAGACGGGGATTTCACGGTGAAACGCATTGCGATTAAGAGCGACGGCATCTACTTGATGCCGGCAAACAGCCGATACCAACCGATGAAAGTTCCCGAAGGCAGCAATTTCCAAGTGTGGGGTATCGTCACACATATAATAAAGTCGGTGAGCAACGAGGAGTGATAATATGTACTGCTTGGTAGATTGCAATAATTTCTTCGTGTCGTGCGAAAGGCTGTTCGACCCTTCGCTAAACGGCAAGGCTGTCGTGGTGCTATCCAACAACGACGGCTGTGTAATCTCACGCAGCAACGAGGCAAAGAAGCTGGGCATTCCGATGGGACTTCCCGCCTTCAAAATCAAGGAATACACCAACCCTGAGAACGTGACTGTGCTATCGGGACGGCATGTGTTGTATCGTGACATATCAGACCGCATCATGACCATGCTGGGCAACGAGGTGGAGAACCTGCAAATCTATTCGGTTGACGAATGTTTCTTCAAAGCACCTTACGGCGATGATAATGCGAAAAATTACCGATACGTGAGAAATCTAGTGAAAAAGGTGATGCAGTATACCGGCATACCGGTAAGCATAGGTGTCGCTCCTTCACGCACACTAGCAAAAATAGCATCCCACATAGCCAAAACATCACGCAACGGCATAGATAATGTGTATCTGCTCACCAATCCCGACCATTTCGAACCGGTACTGAAAAACACGCCCATAAACGACGTGTGGGGTGTGGGAAGACGGCTGTCGCAGACTTTCCAAAGCTACGGACTACGTACCGCCTACGACTTGAGCAGAGCGCCCATGTCATGGATTCGCAGCCAATTCTCAATAACCGAAGAACGCACCATCAGGGAGCTGAACGGAGTGGATTGCACCACCATAAACGCAATAACCGAAACTAACAAATCCATAATGAACTCACGCTCTTTCGGCTCGCTAATAACCGATAAAAACACGCTATGGGAAGCCGTGGCATACTTCACTGCGGGATGCGCCGAGAGGCTTAGACGGCAACAATCGGCGGCTAGGATGATCAGCGTATACATAAGAGGCGACGTTCACATTGAGTCCCTGCCCTTCTACACCAACGCTTGCGACATAAGGCTAGGCACGCCATCATACGACACAGCCTATCTGACTCAAAATGCCCTAAAAGCATTCAACGCCATCTTCAGGGAAGGTTATCACTACCGCAAAGCCGGAGTTATACTGAGTCACCTCGTGAAAAGCAGCGACGTGCAACTAAACCTATTTGATAAAATAGACCTCGACAAGCAAAAACGGCTTATGAGCGTGCTTGACAAGGTGAACGGCACGTGCGGCAAAGGCACATTAATACTAGGAGCGCAAGGACTGGACAAGAAATGGGCACCGAGGGTGAAGCATAAAGCCACTCAAAGCAAGGCATTACGCATTTATTCGGGTATGACATTGCCAAAATTCAGCACCTCGACAAAACTACCCATCAAAGACTCGGATTAAACAATCCGCAATCTGTGTTGTTATACTAGGGAATTAGAAGCCGTTTTGAATTTTCTTGCAAATTCAAACTTTGCTTTGAACAAACAGCTTCAAAAATTAAACATTTACCAATTAATAATTTTATTATGTTTATGAAAAAATTAATTCCCTTACTTTTCGTAGCGACTTTACTGGTTGCGTGCGAGAAAGAGCCGAATTTGGACAAGGTCCAAAACGACTATGTAGTGTACACACAGTATGACAAAGATGCAAATTTCAGCAAAGGCAACACCTACTACATTGCCGACAGCGTGCTGGTGATAGGCGACAACACGAAAGGAGCGACCTACTTGAACGGCTCGGTGAACGATTTCATTATCGACACCTACAGCTCACAACTGCAATCAAGAGGCTACACCAGAGTGGCTGATAAGAGCCTAGCAACATACGGTTTGCAACTTTCATACGTGGAAAGCACCTACTACTATGTGAACAACCCTATTTGGTGGTCGAGCTACCCTTGGTACTGGTCGCCTTCTTACTGGTGGCCGTGGTTTGACGGCGGATGGTATCACCCTTATCCGTTCCTATACAGCTACACCAACCATTCTCTTGTGTGCGAGATGCTTGACATCACATCGGTAAGCGAAACCAGCACTACGGCAAAACCTACTGTGATATGGAATAATTACATCACTGGTATTCAATCGTTCAGCACAAGCAACGAAAGTAAACTTAGCGCCGCAATAGACCAATCGTTCAAGCAATCGGCATACATTCAATATAAATGAGCCGCAACGCGGGCAAAAACGAATCAACATTAGTTTATAAAACAATTTCAAAAAAACAAACGGATATGAAAACATTTAAGAATTTCAAAATAAAAGTCTTATCGGCTACACTTCTAGCCGCATTCATGCTAGCTCCCCTAGCCTCTAAGGCTCAACAAGACACTAGACCATACTACGCCAATATCGACTGGCAATTCAACGCTCCTATAAGCAACGACTTCACCAGCACGGCTAGCGGCTGGGGCATGAACTTTGAAGGCGGTTACTACATAACGCCTAAAATAGGTGTGGGAGCATTCATGGCTTTCAGCACCAACCACAAATATATTCCAGAACGCACACTAGCCGTGAGCAACAACTCGGCTCTTACGACCGACCAACAACGCTCTTTGTTCCAATTGCCTTTCGGAATAGGAATGAGATACAGGTTTATTCCTGATAATGTGGCTATCGACCCTTATTTCGGAGTGAAAGTGGGTGCAGAATATGCACAATTCGCTTCTTATTTCTCAACATTCAAGGCGTATGACCAAACTTGGGGCTTCTATATGTCGCCAGAAATAGGCACAAACATCTGGTTGACTCCTCAAAAGACTGTAGGCTTGAATGCATCGGTATACTACAGTTTCTCGACCAATAAGGGCGGTGTGCTTGACGGCAGCGCCGACAAATTGAACAATATAGGCTTCCGTCTAGGTCTTGCCTTCTAAAGAACATTTCACATTATACATTAAGGGACAAGTTATAACTGAATTATAGCTTGTCCCTCTTGTTATTGACTTTTGTTATTGATTTAACCTATATTGGCACAACCAGCATAGGCACATCGGAATGAAAAACCATGCGGTGAGCGATACTCGGGCTGAATAAACGGGAAAATATATTCCGCTTTTTATTAGGAACCAGAATTAAATCAATATCCTCATTTTTCACGTACGTGTCGAAATCGTCAAGGAAATGCTTGTCGGAAATCACCTTTGCCGTAAAATCGAAATCGGGATAATGCTGCTCGCAATAGGTGACTAGATGCTCCAAATATTGAGATGCCGTTTCATCGCCCTTCTCTGTTTCAACTGGGATTATCGAAACATTGAACTTAAAATTGCTGAACAAGCGCGCGAACGCATCGAAAGAAATCAAATCCTGCTGATTGAAGTTACTGAAAAACACAACATTCTTGATACCCGACGTTTTAGTCACCTCCATACCCTCTGGAACGGTGAAAACAGGATAACGTCCCGCATCCAGCACCTCTGCTGTAACGCTTCCTATCAGTTCAGCTTCCTTTTTGCTCTTTCCACGAGTTCCCATCACGATAAGCACCACTTTCTCATGCTTGGCACAATCCAGAATAGACACTTCCGGCACGCCTTCCACGACTATGCTCTTGAACTTGACCCCGGGAAGCACACCGCTAGCTATATCAGCCTTGATTACACGCTCAAAATCGTCCATACGCTTGTGAGCCTTAGCCTCGGCATGGCTGTTGTCAGATTCTTCATCGGCAAAAGGCATCATAGCCGTAACATAAGGCATAGCCACATAAGAATGTAACAGCACGACACTGCATCCCAATTGCTTGGCAAAATCAAAGCCTATCAAACATGCTTTCCTTGAATAATCAGAGAAATCAACGGGTATAAGCACTCGAGGCTTATTGTTCTCCTCTGCCACCGTAGCCTCCTCTATCGACATTCGCTCTATAATCTTCAACGCCAACGGTAAATCTCGCTCATGAATACGCACACGCACACCAGAAGAAACAACTGGCTGAATGAGGTTTACATTGTTTATCACTACAGGAATACCTTCATTTTCCAGCAACGTCTTTAAAATCAGAGCCTTCGCATAGGTGTGAATTGCTACTGTTATCAATCGGTCTTTCTTTTCCATATTTCAAGCTATTATATTAAGGGAACTTCTATAAAGTCAACGGATATGAAAACCCGTTAGTTTAATAAAAACATATCAAGTTAAAGCTATCGTGCCTTTAGTAAAAATGGTCTAAAACACATTGTTGCTTTAGACCATCTTTAGATTTTTAGTTTTACCTTATTCTTTGTCTTTCTTTTCTAGCATTTCTAATGCCATATCCAATATTTGAGTATCGTCAAGAATTACAAAACCTCCTTCTGGTCCTGGCTCAATGTGTAGACCACAATTGCTACCGTATTCGTAATTTGAACCGCCAAAGTAATTTCTAACTGTTTGAACGGTCAAGTTCAACTTGTCTGCGATTACGTGCATTGAGCCATCTGGCAAACTGTCTTTGATACGACGAAGTTCGTTAAATGTTATAGTCTTAGGCATGATAGTATAGTTTTTTATTGTTAATACTAAATTAAACTTGTATAAAGTTAATGCTTTTGTTATATAACTGCCAAATATTTTAGAAACTTTTTTTTATGCTAAAAAACATATAAACATCGAAACTCCCACAGTAATAAGGAGATTGCCCCAAATTCCGCACATCATAATTTTTCCATTTTTTTCAGAAAAAGGAGAAAATTCTTTCTTTTCGATAAAATTCCAACGCTTGACAGCATATTTATACAACTTATAAACGCATAATCCACACACCAAACCTACACATGTTCCACCCAAAATATCTCCAGGATAATGCACACCTAAATAGATACGGCTGTATGCGACTAGGCATGACCAGAAAAACATAGAAAACGCTATACGCCTATCACCAAAAAGCAATGAAATGAACATCGCCACTCCCATAGTGTTAGCAGCATGGCTCGAAACGAATCCGAATCTACCTCCTCTATAACCATTGACGGTGTGAACCATTGGGCCTATCTCGGCATCGTGAGTGGGACGTAGACGCTCCACCGCATCCTTTATTATTCCTGATGATATTTGGTCGGCAAGCGTTATCACAAGAGCAATACCCACAACCACGAACAATGCCTGATATTTACCTTTCTTCACAAGAATGTACAACAGCACTAATGCCATAAGCAACCACGTGGCAGTCTTTGAAGCCCACCACATGAATTGATCGAAGAATGCAGTGTGCATGCCGTTGAGATACAGGAGCAACGACTTATCTATGGCATCTAGGTATTCTATCATATCAGTTTCGTGGGGATTGAGTTAAATTTTTTCTATTTTGTCGCCTTTCACCCATGCGCGATGAGTGCCGTCAGCCCTCACATCATACCATTTCTCTACAACCTCGCCCACTTTACTCTCAACAGAGTCAACTATCGTGACTTTATTTCCATTGCTCAAGATGAACGCTTCCTCAGTCTTATCTTTAGGCATTCGTGGGACGGTGCTTAAAGTAACCGACGGAGCAACGACTATTGCCTTATCTTTAGCTTCAACACGCGACTTCATGGAAAATGAGCAAATCAAAGTAAACACAGTGAAAAGCAACATGACACCACCTCCAAAAAAGCCAATTTTACGCAACATTATGGTAGATGCGAAAATATACAATGCAACTCCAGCCACTAACAACAAGAAGCACACAGCAGCTAGCGTGGCCCAAGTGTTTGATGTCTGCGACTCCACGACAGAATCGGCAACTTGAGCAACGAACGATTTGTTGTCTTGTATTTTAGTTTGAATCTTACTGCTTACAAATTCCAAATTCGCTCTAGCATCGTCATTATTGGGGTTAAGTACTAAAGCGCGCTCATAGTATAAGATTGCATGACCTAAATCACCCATACGATAATAGGTATTACCTATATTATAATATAAGCCGCTTGATGTTCCTTCTTCACTGGCAACTTTCAAATAAGACTCCAAAGCCGCAGCATATTTATCCTTATCGTAATCAGCATTTGCTTTTTCTGTCAAGCCCTGCCCTATTACATGAAAAGAGCACAACAGCATCAATGCAGATAATAATATATTTTTCATAACCAATATTACTTTCTTTTTGTATTTTCGAGCTTGTTCATAATCTCACCGGCACCTTCATAAATCTCACCCATATCGCTCCCGCTCAACTCAGGAGCATATTGTGCGAACTCACACTTGTCAAGTACCGACATCACGTCATCTATAACCTTAGCATCAGCACCATATTTTTCAAGTTCACTAGTTATATTTTCCTTGTTCAATTCCGACACAGGTATTATGAGTTTGTCGCTCAAATAGCCCCATAGAGCTTTTAGAATCTCGGCATAGAACTTACCTGAATCTTTCGACTCCATAAATGCCTTAGCTTGCTTCAAACGCTTCTTAGCCACCTTGTTGGCACGCTTGTTTTTCATCAACTCCACATTTGAGCGAGCTTTCAAGGTCTTACGATAATACCATAACATAGATAAAAGTATGGCAACCGGTAAAATATACCATAACCAATAGCTAAACTCATTCAAGTATAGGTTATGCTCCTTTTGCAATTTTAAATCGCCGGTTTTGATATGAAGGATATCCTTATTCTTCAACTCCAAGTCTTTCTTGGACATCGAAGCAGATCCAACGCCCTTGGCAACATTAAATGTTCTTGCAGGAACATCTACAGTTACATATTTTCCTGAAGAAGGATTGAAATAAGTAAACTCGCTTGCAGGCAACTCATAATCGCCAACATATTGAGGTATAAACGTATATTCAAACTTCATCGAGCCTTTCACCGTAGATCCGCTGGCTTTTGCGTTAACCGTGCTTTGCGGGTCATACACATCAAATTGCGAAGGGAAATTCACCGTAGGCGCTGTTAAATACTTTATGTTTCCGCTACCGCTTATATTATATATATAGGTCGCAGCCTCATAAGTTTTAAATTTATCGGGTTTTACGCTTGTTGTCACAGTGAAATCGCCCACAGCTCCCGAGAATGAAGCAGGTTTAGGCGTAGGCAATGGCAAAATATTTACAGATGCTGAATTTGACTTCACCTGCAATTTGCGTTCTACCGGCTGGCGTATTGTTCCGAACAAACTTCTTATCGCCTCATATTGAACAGCTGTCACATCGTAATTACCAGATGTAATGGTCAGCTTACCCGACTTTTGAGGGAATAAGATACATTTCTTCAACTCCGCCACCATATAATTCTCGCCATTTAAATGCTCAACATTATTCAAGTTGTTTGATATAGGCAATTCTTCTATCAAGAATCCGTCAAACGACGGCTGCAATGTTGTCATAAACTGGCTAATTTGATACTTTGTGTATAATTTAATCGTACACACCACAGCTTCTTGTTCATAGACTTTTTGCTTCGACATATCTATACGCACAAACAAATCCTTAGTACTTAAAGGCTTAGAAGCCGATTGTGTGTCAATATCATCAATTCTCACGCCTTGATTATGAGAATTACCATTTGACGAAGCCGACTTATCAGGAGGTAGTATCTGAATCGTTATTGGTTTCGTTGAATAACGCTTGCCATCGGCTTCAATCGTTGCAGCCTCTATTGTGTAAGTACCTTCCTTATCGGCTCTGTATAGAATCGTATACTCTTGCGATGAGCTGCTTGAGGACTTTCCGTTAACCCATTCAGAGCTATAGGATGTCGAAAGCGACGGTCCATATAGTTTCGTTGCCCCTTGCACGTTAGGTTCTTTAAAATTAGAACCTTCAGCGTTTCGCAACACATAAGTAATATTAAATTTATTGCCTTGTATCACTTGACGAGGAGCATGAGCCGAGAACGATACTTGTGATAACGCAACGCCCGCTCCTATAAAGAACAATATTAGTGTAAATAATATTTTATTATACGTTTTCATAATTCCAAATGCGAATAATTACCATTGATTACCCGTTTTACGGACATTTTGAGGTTTTTGAGCCTTCACCTTTTCTTGCGTAGCCTTCTCTTGGTTTTGCATGGTTTTCAGGATTTGCTCCATATTCTCCTTGCTCAACGCTTGCTGTTGCTGAGGCTGTTGCTGTTTTTGCTGATCTTTCTTGTCCTCATTTTTGTCTTGTTTATTCTGCTTGTCTTGCTGTTGGTCTTTTTTATCTTCTTGTTTATCCTTATTTTGCTCTTTATCCTTCTTATCGTCCTTGTTTTGCTTATCTTTGTTCTGCTCTTGCTCTTTTTTCTTCAACTGAGCAAGGCGAAGATTCTCACGAGCTTGATTATCATCGGGATTTTGGCGTAACGCATTCTTATACAATTCTATACTTTGATCATATTGCTGTTGGTGATAAGCAATATTACCAAGGTTATAGAATGCTTTTGAACGAAGTTCCGCACTTTTTGACCCTTGTGCCACCTTTCCTAAAAGTTCGGTAGCCGTTTTTAACGGATTGTTCTCATCTTCAGCTTTAGCACCAGAACTTTGATGTATAAGCGACATGGCAAGATTATAATTGCCCAAATGGGAATTAGGGTTTACGCTCAACGCCTTTTTATATTCCACTTCAGCTTCGGCAAAACGCATGCTATTATATAATCTGTTGCCATTTCTTATATATTCACGTTCTTTACGCACCGATTCATCTACTTCCTTGTCTTTTGCGAAAATCGACATAGGAAGTAACATGAGTATCAATATTATAACTAATTTCTTATTTGCTTTTTTCATTGCTCTCTCCTTTTGAAAAGAAATTATATTTTCTCAACCAAGAGTTCTTACTATCTACCACAAACACATCAATTAGGATTACCAGTAAAGCCAGCCATGCAAACACTGGAAATTGCTCATTATGCTGGCTATACGCAACCGACTTCAATTCAGTCTTAGCCAGTTTTTGCAACTGGTCGTCAAGCGTACTTACAGCATCGGTTGCATTACCCGACACATAAACGCCACCACCAGCGGCGGCTATGTCTTGTGCCATTTTTTCATTCAACCGTGTAGTAATCACGTTGCCGGCATCATCTTTCATCAACTGACCATTCCCTACCGGTATCTGCGAACCTTTGGCAGTACCCACCCCTAGCACATTCACTTGTATTCCTTTCTTTTGTGCCTCTTTTGCGGCAGCTACTGCATCGTCCTCATGATTCTCACCATCAGTTATCACTATTATGGCTTTTTGCGACTTTGAATTCCCAGTGAACGAATTCATCGCCAATTTTATTGCCGCTCCTATCGCAGTTCCTTGCGTCGGCACCATATTGGTGCTTATTTCATTTAAGAACATCTTTGCCGAAACACCATCGGTAGTGATGGGCATCTGAGTATAAGCATTACCTGCAAATACTATCAACCCCACTTTATCATCCTTCAATTTGTCGATAACTCTATCAAGAACCAATTTTGTACGTTGCATACGGCTTACGCCTTGAGGATCGTCGGTTGAACTAGCAAGCATCGAATTAGACACATCGACACACAACATCACCTCAATACCTTTCACTTTAGTAACTTCCATCTTAGCACCAGCCCTAGGTCGCGCCAAAATCACAATTATTAAAGCTACAGCTAATAATTCTAACGACAATTTTATCCACGGCTTATATTTTGAAACATCGGGCATCAAGTCTTCCATTACGACTTTCTGACCATATTTCTTCAAATTATTTGCCCTAGCCTTCCTTGCCAGCCAATATATAGCAACTATCACAGGAAGCAATAGCAACAAATACAAATATTCTGGATTTCCGAAACTAAACATAATCTACTTTTTCTTTTTTACCGATTGCAAGCACTTAAACTATCTTATGGTATATGCCTTAAAACAGTGTAACGCGCCAACACTTCGATTCCTACTAATATCAATAATAGAACAGCCCACTTCATATAGTCGTCTTCGGTGTGACTGTAATTCTTGATGTCCAACTGGGTCTTCTCCAATTTGTCTATATCTTTAAATATATCTTTCAACACATTTTTACTGGTTGCACGATAATATTTACCGCCTGTCATATCGGCAATGGAACGTAATGTAGCCTCATCTATAACCACAGGCAATTGCTGATACTCCATCTTTCCATAATAATTTATACCCACAGGGTAAAGAGCAGTACCGTTACTACCCACACCTATCGTATAAATCTTTATCCCTAACTCCTTCGCAATCTCAGCAGCCGTCAATGGAGCAACCACACCGGTATTATTAGAACCGTCGGTAAGCAGAATTATACTTTTCGACTTCGCCTTACCATTTTTTATACGGTTTATCGATGTTGCTATACCATCACCTATAGCAGTTCCATCCTCTAGCATACCCATGTTTATATCTTGGATATAATTTAGGAGAACCGCCTTATCAGTAGTCATAGGCACAAGCGTAAAGCTCTCGCCAGCAAATATCACCATTCCTATATTATCGCTCTCACGACCCGAAATAAATTGCGAAGCCACATCTTTAGCCGCTTCAAAACGGTCGGGCTTGAAATCTCGTGCCAGCATACTCGTTGACACGTCGAGAGCAATGACTATATCAGTTCCTTCGGTTTCAGATGTAGACCAACGATCATAAGTCTGCGGACGACATAATATTATTATCAAACAACCTATTGCAAGCAAACGGAGAGCAAACATCGCATGCTTCAGATACACCTTCCACGATGTTCCTATCTTATCAAAAGGCAATAGCGTAGACACCTTTAGAGTGGGTTCTGCTGTTCGTTGCTTTCTGATATACCATATTATTAAAGGTATATATAACAAGAATAACCATAAATATTGGGGATGAGCAAAATTTATCATTTTTCATTCACCTCCTCTCCTTGCTTTTCTTCGTTGTTATCGTTTTCTTTATTTTCTTCAGGCACAATCTCGATAGGCTTTGTTTCATTAACGAAATTCAATGAGCGTTGATATGCCACCTCATTATCTTCTGGCAACGGACGCATCTTAGCGAATTTAACGAAATCAGCCATTTCTAGCACTCGGCTCAACTGGTCGTTAACCGATAGCGTAGCCTCATTTTTGCGCAACACGTCCATAATTTGAGCTGATGTCATTTCCATTGCATTAACATCAAATCTGCGGTCGATATAGTTACGCAATATATCTGTTAACCTAGTAAAATATTCTTTGTCTTGCCCGGCTTCCCATAATTTCTCGTTCTTCAACTGGGTTAGCTTTATTATAGCCTCATCGTATGGCGGAATTAGTTTTTCTTTCTTTATCAATGGACGTTCGCCCTTACGAACCCATTTATGATAAACGAAAACACCTATAACAATCAGTACTAAAGCAATCAGATTAGTCCACCAATAATCAATCATATAAGCTGGTATCAAATCCAGCAAATGAAATGGAGGGGACGCTACGTGCTTGAAATCATGTATATTAGTCAATGAATCGACATTGGCAGGCAACACCTTCAAAGCCAATGTATTTGACGAGAATGTATCTTTTCCCACCACATATTTGAATTCAGGTATCACATACATTCCCGAATCAAAAGACTGGACAATAATATCTCTATTGATTTGAATCCTATTATTATCCAAATCGGTCGTATCAGCTTTTAATCTCTCTGCCACCTCCACAAATGAGTTTAACGTGTCTGAACCCTCATTCAAGAGATGACCTTTCACTCCCTTATCCTGAACAATCTCTAGATGCACAGCCGTTTGGTTTCCCATCAATAGTAAAGTAGAATCTATTTTCGCCTTCACCAGTGTGTTTGCCGCACTTGCATAATTCATCGTAAGCGATAATAAGAGAATGAATATTATATAAGTTATTTTCTTCATAAAAATGCTTTCGCTTTTGTTACCTAGTACCTCGTTTTTTGAACATGCCCATAAGCGACTTCACGAAATCTTCATCGGTTGCTATCGAAGCCACCTCAACTTTGCAACGTTGCATGGTTTCGTTCATTGCCAGCTGACGCTCATACCACCATTTATTATAGGTTTTACGCACGCTTGACGAGCTTGAATCCACCCATTTAACCAATCCACGTTCGGCATCCAGCACTTTCATTAGACCTACGTCAGGCAATTGGGCATCACGCTTGTCGTAAACCTGAATAGCTGTCAAATCGTGCTTTCTGCTTGCAATCGACATGGATTTATAGTAATCGTGAGTATCAATAAAGTCGGAAATAATAAAAGTGGCGCAACGCTTCTTCAAAACGCTGGTCAAATATTCCAATGCCATATTCACATCAGTCCCAGTCGATTCTGGCTTAAATTCCAGCATTTCACGGATAAGTAGCAAAATATGCTTCTTTCCTTTCTTCGGAGGAATAAACTTCTCGATTTTATCGGTAAAGAACATCAATCCCACCTTATCGTTGTTTTGTATTGCCGAGAACGCCAACGTTGCCGCTATTTCGGCTATCATTTCCTTTTTTTGGACTCCTTGCGCACCAAACATCCTGCTACCCGACACATCGACTAGAAGCATCACCGTCAACTCACGTTCTTCCTCATATACTTTCACGTAAGGACGATTATGACGTGCCGTGACATTCCAATCTATGTCACGAATATCATCACCATATTGATACTCGCGCACTTCCGAGAATGTCATACCACGACCCTTGAACGCAGAATGATACTCACCCGCAAATATGTTTTGAGATAGTCCTTTAGTTTTTATTTCAATTTTCCGGACTTTCT
>CAZSHA010000051.1:0-10630 GCA_964606575.1 uncultured Muribaculaceae bacterium
CCATAGCATTCGCTATTTGTGTATCAATCAGATACGGAATAATTGATTATCCGTTACAAAGATAACCATAATAATTAAGAAACGGCAATCATGAAGCACCGTAAAACCGCAATAATAATCAATCTTGTATTATATGTTAATGTGTATGATGTGATTATTAAATTGTTGGCAGTTTAGATTTTGTTTGGATTTATTTATTAATTTTGCACTTGGGTGGGCATAGCTCATTCAAGACATATAATTTTTAAAAGAGGCGTTATGCTTATCTTGTGATTGGAAACCTGAGAACTTTTCAATAATAGCACAGAGATTAGTATGGCGAACTCACGCTAATGGCGTGGGCTGCTATTTCCATATCCGTGCTAAGGTTTTCTCAGGACCTCCAATCAGAAGTGGTGTATCAGTTCCACGTCTAATTTAATTAAAGTGCCAATAGAGGGACTGTGAGGCAAAATTTAGTATGAAGAAAATCATATTTTCGGCTATAGTCTGTGCATGTGTAGGCTTGGCATCGGTGAGTTCGGTAGCTTCTAGCTACAAGGTGTTGAATGGTACAGAAACATATCGTCCGCTTTCAGATACGAGTACGGGAGTGGTAAGTGTAGATGTGCGTGTGGCAGGCTCTTTTGGTAATGAGCTTATTAAGGTGGTTTCGCAATGGAGTGATGTGAAGGAGCTGACTGTCACGGGGTCGTTGAACTCTGATGATATGGAACACTTCTCTCGTATGACACAAATGACGAAACTGGATTTGTCGGGAACTGATATTACAACGATTGGTGGATGTGAAGGGCTTACTCTATTAAAGACCATTTTGTTGCCGACTACAGTTACATCAGTGGAATACCGTGCGTTTGTAGATTGTGGCGCATTGACATCAATAGAATTACCTAATGTAACAGAGGTGGGTGGTTCTGCATTTTTAAATTGTAGTGCTTTAACTTCGATTTCATTACCTAAAGCTACCGTATTAGGTTTTGGTGTATTTCAAAACTGTTCTTCGCTGGTGTCTGTTTCAATACCTGCTGTGGAAGAATTACCAGCCGGTTGCTTTGTTTGTTGTAGCTCGTTGGCTTCGATTGATTTATCGAATGTGAAATCTTTTGCGGAAGATGAAGGTTCTCATTTCTATAACTGTGTTAGGTTGACCAAAGTAGAACTGCCTGAAGAAATAACTAGAATACCATACGGTTGCTTTTGGGGTTGTACCAGTTTATCAGAGATTGATTTCCCATCTACATTGACTTCTATTGGTAGTTACGCTTTTTATGGTACGGCATTAGCTACTGCAATATTGCCTGAAGGCGTAAAAATAGTTGGTAGCAATGCTTTTCGTGGAACAAAATTAACCACAATCTCAATACCGTCAACAATAGAAGCAATAGGAGATAAAGCTTTTGATTGTTACTCAAGAGAATATAATTCATCAACAGGATATTATGATTATACAACAACTATAACCGATGTTTACTGCTATGCAGTAGTTCCGTTGGAAACATCGGTGTTCAATAGTGATTGGATTTCGGCTGCTACTCTTCATGTACCTACTTTCAGTGTGGCATCTTACCGCCTAGATGACAATTGGTATCGTTTTGGCTCAACAGTAGCTATAGACATGGATGTAACTGAGCTAAATATCAATGGTGAGTTTGCTATATATGAGTATGCGGGTTTGGCTGATAAGATAGATTTGACGATAAATTCCAATTCCAGTTCAGATAAAACAGGTCACTTGACTGTGAATGCAGAATCTAAATTGTCGTTAGGAAAATTCACTCAATATGAAGATATTTATTCGTATGACTATGACTATGTTTATGATGAATACGGTGTTTATGTATATAAGTATACTTATCCATATTGTACAACTCTTGTTGCGGAGAATGAAATAACAGCCGATTCTGTAGAATTACGTTTCAAAGTGAGAGAGAATAAATGGAATTTTATTTCATTCCCATTCGACGTGAATGTGAGCGATATAGTGATGCCGGAAGGAACGCTATGGGTAGTACACAAATATTCAGGAGAAAATCGTGCTAATATGTCTGGCGATACTTGGCAGAATGTGACAGACGGAATGGTTATGAACGCCTATGAAGGTTATATTTTGCATTGTACCAATGAAGAATTGAATGGAATAGAAATGGTGGTGCGTGCAGTGGATAATACAAATAAGAATAAGGTTTTTGCACATGAGGATGTGACAATGATGTTAAAAGAATATGCTTCGGAATATGCTCACAACCGTTCATGGAATTTGGTGGGTAATCCATATCCTAGTTATTATGACATCCAGTCAATGGAAGTGAACACGCCTATTACTATATGGAACGGTTATGGTTATACTGCTTATTCAATATTAGATGATGATTATATATTGCGACCTAATGAAGCATTCTTTGTTCAATGTCCAGAGGGAAATACTGCAATGTTGTTCCACAAAGATGGACGCTCACATGATTATAGTATTGGTACAAACTCGTTGGAAACACGTTCACTAAACATATTGAATAATAATGCTGAACGCTCGGTATTGAATTTCATTTTATCGGGGAATGGACATAGTGATAAGACACGTTTGGTAATAAATGAGAAGGCAAAGGCTGATTATGAGATTAATTGCGATGCCAGCAAATTTATGAGCAGCAAACAAGAAGTTCCTCAGATCTATGTGGTTGACGGAGGATTGAAATATGCGATAGACGAGCGCCCTATGGGAGAAGGTAGTTATGTACTGGGAACACATTTTGGAGAAGACGGAAATTACATGTTGAATTTGGCTGTTAAGAACTTTGACGGAAAAGTGATGTTGACCGATAACGAAACTGGTGTTACTACAGAGTTGTCGGCAGAGAACTATTCTTTTAGAGCGACAGCTGGAACCGACGACAATCGTTTTGTGGTACGTTTGATAAAAGAAGCGTCTGGCGTGTCTGAAATTGGAGAAGACAAGCAGATAGATGGAGCTGTTTATAACATTAAAGGGCAGCGAGTAGGCGATGATGCTGAAGGCTTGTTGATTAAGAACGGTAAGAAGGTGATAAAGTAAACCTTAAAATGAGAAAAAGATTATGAAAAAAATATTCAGCTTATTAATAATAAGTCTGATAGTACACTCATTGTCGGCACAGAGCGGTGTTGGGTATGATCCTGAAAATCCCGCCGATCCTAATGTGTACTACAGTTTGACTCTCGATGCATCGCCACGGGCAGGAGGGTCAGTTAGTCCAACTAATAAGCTTCAAAAGGAGGCTGGCGAAGAAGTATATTGTTACGCAAGAGCAAAACTAGGCTACGAGTTTAAGCAATGGATGGAAGGCGATTCAGTCGTTTCTACTGAAAGTCGTTTCTCTTATACTATGCCTAACAGGGATGTCGTGCTTGTGGCTTATTTTGACTATGTGGGAAATGATTATAATCCTGAAAATCCTAGCGATCCATTTGAGGATGGATATAAGCATAAAGTTAAATTGTACGCAGCACCATCGGTTGGCGGTTATTTCAACAGTGGAAACTTCTTGCTGACTGAGGGTGAAACAACAAATGTCTATGCTTATCCAAGTAACGGATATAGATTCGTGTCATGGAAGAAAGATGGAAACATAATATCTACATCAAATCCGATGGAGATAAAGATGGGAACAGAGGATTTGGAATATACCGCAACATTTGTATATGATCCTCAAAGTCCCGGTAATCCATCGCCCAACAACTTTAATGCAGCTACAGGTGAAGTGGTGATAGATGAATTTACTGCTGGCGACCTTAATGAGGCGATAGAAACAGTTATAGGCGGTTGGGATAATTATTCGCTAGTACAATCGATCGTAGTCGTAGGTGAAATGAGCAGTTATGATTTCGGATTTTCTTATAACATGACAAATTGTAGTCTTATTGATTTAGCTAGGACTACTGGTTATACCGAAGTCCCAAGTTGGTCATTTGAGGGAAATACTGCGTTAACGAAAATTGTACTGCCTTCAAGCGTTGAACGTATAGGTTATTCGGCATTTTATAATTGTGAGAACTTATCCGAAATTGCTTGCTATTCGTTAGTCCCACCTACGATAGGAACGAATGCGTTTTATGGTGTATTAGACGGACTTGTGGTTAGAGTACCGTCGTCAGCATTGTCTTCCTATGCGAAAGCCGATGGGTGGAAAAATTTCACATTACTACCATTGGATGAAGAAACGTGTGCCATAAGTGTTGCTCTTCCTGATGATTCTTCGGATGGCAGGTACAAGAATATGACTTTAGAATTGAATAATATTTCTAGTGGTCAAGTGTTGAAGTATCTTATTACTGATAGGAATACTTACACATTTGCAAATCTAGTTCGTGACACTAAATATAATGTATTTGTCAAAAATGCAACAGGAACGGTGCTTGGCTCGATATTTGATATTGAAGTCGGAACGGAGAATGTGGATGTGAAATTTGAATCTCTTTTACAACCTAAGACAGTAGGGGTTAAGGTTATGACTCCAACAGGTGAAGATGTGACAAGTGAGGTTTCTATAACATGGTTAAGCAGTGATGGCGTGTATTTGTGCCAAGGTGCTACATTAAAAAATGTAATAGAGGGTACTATAGTAAAATATAGTATCGACTTAAATCAGAGTTTAGGTGTAGTATATGTAAAACCGCAAGAGGCAGAGTATATAGTAACCAATACTGATAATGATGTAGTTTGTGTGCTTAGTCCATTTGAGGAATTGACTGCCTGCGGAGCGGTGAAAGATGTGACCTCTAACAATGCGATACAGAATGCGACAGTTACCATTTCACAGCTACTAAATGGTAAATATACGAAATCGCAAACTGTTCATACCGATAAAAACGGTGAATATACAGTAACTTTGTATGTCGCTCCTACAAGTGTTACGTTCGCTGCCAATAACTATGTTTCCCAAAGTTATGAGGTCGCTGATAAAAACACCGCAGAATCATTGAAAGAGGTATATTTGAAATCAATAACAGGAGCTGTTGTTTCGGTTAACTTCACATATTCTTCAAGGGTGAAAGAGAGTGAAGATGCAGAAGTTCAAAACTGGTATAGTGATTATGCTAATGTAGAATATAAGATCTATAATAAGACCACTCAGAAGAATATATCAGAATTTAATGTGCAAGGCTCATCAATAGTATTACTAGAAGAAGTAAATACAGGTGATGTGTTGGCTATAACTGCTGTTAGTAAGAACGGTTCGTTTGCTGATGTCGTTGCTGAAGGCGTAGTTAGTGCTGCCAATAGAATTGACGTCACAATTCCGATATTTGAACTAGGTGGAATAGAGGCTGTATATATGCAATCAGGAAACAAGAGCAATGTGGGAATTTTGTATGATGCGAATGGCAGATTGGTGAGAAAATCCAACTATGTAGGCAATACATTGACATTATCGGATATAGCTGACGGCAATTATACGCTTGTTTCTATGGGTAATAGTTCATTCTATAATTCGATTCTAAATGTTTCGGAATTGGAGAAAAGCGGTATCGTAGAAAACAGGGATTATGTGAAAAATGAAATTTCTGTGACGAGCGGAAAAATATCGGTTGTAAATGTTTCTGAAGTGCCGGCTTTTGATGAGAGTTTATTCTATTATACAGGGGCAAATACGACGTTTACGGTAAACAAAGCAGCGGTAACTGTTGGCAATTATGTCACTTTGAGGGCTAAAGTGGATTTCAAGGATGAATATGCCGGCTCTGTATCGGATGTTAAACTGATTTTTGACCTTCCGGAAAATTGCAATTTTGTGGAAAATTCAGTGTTATCAGGAGCTGGAACAGGTAGCTATTTTGTTGAGGGAAGCCGAATAACCGTTTATATGTCGAATATTACAGATTTAGTTCGCTTCTGTGTAATTCCTACCGTAGGTGGAGATTGCAAGCCTAGCGCGTTTGTCCAATTCACTCTAAATGGCGAAAATATAATGCAGCCTATAGGATCTGCTTATTTTGAGGCTGAGAATATGAAAATCGTTGTGCCAGAGAAAACCTCAAACACTTCGGTGGTAGTGAGTGGAGTTGCAACATCAGATAGCCAAATCAAAATTTATGATAATGGTATATTGGTAGGGCAGACCACCTCATTAGCAAACGGACAATGGTCTTCGAAGATAGAGTTGTATAAGCCGTATTCTTGGTCGTTACATAAGGTTTATGCCGAGATTATCTCAAAAGATAATCAGAAATTTGTAACAGATACAAAAAGGTTAGAGTATGATAAGAATTTCACTGTAATATCTAAGATTACGATGTTATATAACGGAAATACAATTGTTTTTGATATGATTGAAGGTGAAAATAATACCAATTCATACTCTTATGTTCCAGGAACTGATAGTTTTACCTTTATCGCAGAATTTACAAAAAATGATACATCGTTAGTAAAAAATCTGGATTTTATAGTACTTGCATCAGATGGGAGTTTAAAAAGATTGGCAGGAATGTATAACGAACGTAGAAATGCGTGGATTGCTCAAGCACGTTATACAAATAGTGCAAAGCTCCCAATTAACGTTGCAGTAGAATATATTGGTGTACAAGAGTCGCCAATATATGATGATGAAATGGATGATGATTTTAATCAACAATTCAATACGGTTTTAGAAGAAATAGAACCAGTGTACAGCGATTGTCCGATAGATATAATTTCACAAAGTGAAAAAGATGTTTATTTCTCTATCATGCCTAATAATTATGAACATAAAGAATATTTCAAGTTCATAATAGAGGATTATAATAATGTGGCTAACAATAATGCTAATTTAAATTATTACCATATTGAAAATGATAGTGTTGATTTTTGCTTTATTGATAAGATGACAGAAACTACATATCAAATTACGATATGGGATAATAATAAAAAAGAAGCATATACCATATTAAATAATGGCACTATGGCAATTAAAGACAATAACGAACAATTAAAATTTGTACAACTTGTACCCCTTATTATATCTGCTACGTATGGTATTGGAGCCGGTATATGGGAGTACTATTACAAATTGCCTGAAATAGAATCTTGGTATAATACTTTAAATGTTGAAAAGGAACAATGGCAGAAGTATTATAGTAAAGCATTTGATACATTATATGCTAGGTGTGATGATGGAACTATGAAAATAAAGGATAGTGAAACAGTTGAATATAATAAGGCGTTGATTGAAAATTGGTGGAATTTGACGAGTGCGTATTTATCGAAGTTTGAGAAACAAATTGATGTGGAACAAAGTACGCTAAGAACTCAATGTACCCTTAAAGGAACTGCATCTGTGATGTTCTCAGCAGCTGGAGCTATCGTTTCTGGGTTTGGAACTATTGTGGGGCAAACTTGTACGAATCTGTCAGCAATAGCATCGGCACTTTTAAGTTCTGTAGCACTTAATGCTATAACGGAAGTGGCAGGTCAAGCATTATCATATATAACAGGCGAAGTTATAGATGATTCAAAACCGTTAAAGCAGTCTATTTCTGATTGGTATTGTGATGAAAGTAAGAATGTGACAGATGAATATATTAATGTGACTCAAACAATAAAAGGTAGTTATTCTTCTTGTGAAAAAGAGGAGGAAGAAGATGAAGAAGATGACAAAATTTTCACAAATCCTAATTTGAAGCCTGTAATAGACCCTTCGGGATATGTTTATGAAGCTGTTTCTTCAAATCGTCTTGCTGGTGTCACTGCAACTGCCTACTACAAGGAACTCGTAGAGGACATGTATGGTGACTTGCATGAGAAAGTTGTAAAATGGAATGCCGAAGAATATGCTCAAGAAAATCCGCTTTTCACTGATGAAAACGGCATGTATGCTTGGGATGTACCACAAGGACAATGGCAGGTTAAGTTTGAGAAAGATGGATATGAAACTACCTATTCAGAGTGGCTTCCTGTTCCCCCTCCACAACTTGATGTGAACATAGGAATGACACAAGTAAGGCAACCAGAAGTGAAACAAGTTAGAGCATATACTGGCGGAGTGGAAATAGAGTTTGATAAGTATATGATGCCTGAAACTCTAACCACTGACAATATTTATGTTAGCGAAAACGGTCAGAATGTAGAAGGAGAGATTGTGATGCTTAATGAGGAAGTGTCGTATGAAGGAGAATCTACAAAATATGTTTCTAGGCTTCGTTTCAATGTAGCAACTCCATTTACTGCAAAGGAAATAACACTTACTGTGGCTAATAAAGTTAAGAGTTATGCAGGAATACAAATGCGAGATACTTATACGCAGACCTTTGATGTCGAACAAGAGATGACAACCATAGAGGTGGATTCTTTGGTAGAGCTAGGATGCGGTGAAGGATATACGTTAAGGGTTAAAGTGTTACCAGCTGAAGCGTCGGCAGGAAAAACTATGGTTGTAGAATCGAACTCAACATTGATAGCTACGGTCAGCGAAACTGAGGTAATGCTTGACGATAATGGTGAGGCTGAAATAACTGTAGTGGGCGAATTGCCAGGTGTTGCACTTTTACATTATAGTATAAATGGGTATAATGTGGAAGCTACTACAATGTTAAATGTAAGTTTGGTTAATGTTCAAGCTACAGCAAATCCTGTAGCGAGTGTAGAGTCTGGTTCAGTTGTCACAAAAGGAACAACAGTTTCCTTATCGTGTGAAACACCAGGAGCTGTTATATATTATACACTTGATGGGACATGTCCTTGTGACTTGGCAACCAGAAAAGTGTATGATGGAACTCCAATTGTGATAAATGAAACCACTACATTGAAAATCATGGCTTGTGCCGAAGGTTATAGCGAAAGTGAAGTTATCACATATCTTTATACGGTAAATAGCTCAAGTGGAATAGATAATGTTTCATTAGACGATAGTTTGAGGATATATCCTATACCTGTTAAAGACGTATTGAACGTTTCTGCTGGAGGTATAGAGATAAAACGTGTAAGTGTAATGGATGTGAGCGGAAAATGTGTAGCAGTAAGTAATGATTCTGCGACGAAAGTTTCGATTGATGTTGGAAATTTACCTGCTGGTATATATGTGGCTAAAATTGAAACTACTGATGACGTTAGTACACGAAAGGTGTTGAAATTAGAATAGAAAGATTCTATGAGTGCGAGCGAGCCGAGAAGATTCATTGGTCTTCTCGGCTCGCTTTGTTTTTGGGGACTTTGGGTTGAACTTTCTTAAGCCATATTGCTGTGGGTAATCTTTTTTTATTTTAGGGCGGATTTGATGGTGCGGATGCGGATTTTAAAGAAGTTGGATAATCAAAGTGTTCCATTCATCAGAGCTTATTTCTAAAGTGATGGTGGAGCGTGCTGTTTTATTAGATTAACAAATTGTTGTAAATTCCTTAAAATATATAGGTGCGTTCTATCGTTTTATGAAAAGTAGAAATGTCAAATAAAAATATTATCTTTGCTATTTTGAAGGAATTATGAAAACGTATAGAAACATTTTAGTTATATTATATATGTGCATTGCTTTGGGCATGTATGGGCAAGGGGTTAAATTTGTTGGTAATACCCAACCTGTTTGTCAGATTGAACCAGAGAAAAGCACAGGGCTGAATCACATATATGTATTGTATAGTTCAGTAGGGGTATCAATGTCTTATGAAAGTTCCAATGCTACAAATTCTGTGAAATGGTATAAATATGGTTCTATGGGTGGAGGATATGCCGAGGAGATTGGCGGTATTACTAAAAGTGGGGCGGTCACTACTTTAGCTCAAGTAATACCAGATTGCGGATATATAATAGAAGATGGGGATAGGCGTACATACGTATGGGTGGTTAATTATGCTGACTATTATTTACAACTTTCTAGCATTAGACCTGCAGTGCAACAGGATTGCGGTAGTATAGCGTTAGAAGTTACAGGCGATGGCGAAGATATAGACTACACTACGATTAATGGCGTTAGCAAGAAGTTGAGCCGTGAATTACGGTTAAGTTATAACACGTTAGAGTGGGACGATTCTAACAGCCAATGGAAGCAACGTGAGGAAGTGGTAACATACGAAGGCTTTAAGTCTTCGATTTACGAACAAGCTCCGTTGTGCAATACTGCGTTTACTCTTTCGGGTGATAGGTTCCTGAAATTTTGGGGTGAAGAAATAATGGTGGCAAGCGAAACTTACAACACTCATTCTATTGATGTGAGAGCGACTGCAGAACAAGTAGAAAGGGATTCTCCGAACGAGAAAACAGAGGATGATGCATCTACGTTGGGCGGTTCAGCTCCAGTGGATATTACTTTTACTGCATATCCGACGGATGCGGTGGCTTCTAGGGAGTGGCAATTGTCGGTTGACCCAGAGTTTGCCACGATAGATAATTCTGTCGCCGACGATGTGATGCAGGAAACATTTAACGATATGGGTACGTTCTATGTGCGTTATGTTGGTAAAAATGCTGATGGCACGTGCGAGGTTATGAGTGAAACCTATACGATATCGGTGGGCGAGTCTAGTTTGATTTGTCCTAACGCTTTTTCACCACAGTCAACTCCAGGAATAAATGACGAATGGAGAGTACAATATAAATCAATAATATCATTTAATTGTTGGATTTTCAACCGTTGGGGAGTACAGATTTGCGAACTCACCGATCCATCGCAAGGATGGGATGGGAAATATA
>CAZSHA010000051.1:10640-16980 GCA_964606575.1 uncultured Muribaculaceae bacterium
TATAAGGGCAAGTACGTCAATCCTGGTGCGTATTATTATGTGATACAAGCTCAAGGAGCCGACGGTAAAAAATACAAATTGAAAGGTGATATTAATATAATCAATTACACAGGCACGGAGTCAACCGGCAGTGGTGAAGGAGGAGCGGTGGAAAGCGTTAATTAATATATACGCTTTTTGCGTGTGATAAAGTGTATAAAATGTTTGTTATATGAATATTGACGGTGAGGATTTGGAATGTGTGTCGGTGTATGGCGCACGTGTTCATAATCTGAAAAATATAGATGTGGAGATTCCGCATGGAAAACTTACTGTTATCACTGGATTGAGTGGTAGCGGAAAGTCGTCGCTTGCTTTTGATACGATATTTGCTGAAGGACAAAGGCGCTATCTGGAAACATTCTCGGCCTATGCCCGGAACATGTTGGGTGTGCTTGAACGTCCCGATGTGGATAAAATCACGGGATTGAGCCCTGTAATTTCGATAGAACAGAAGACCGTTAATAAGAATCCACGAAGTACGATAGGAACGACAACTGAGGTATATGACTTTTTGAGATTGCTGTATGCGAGGGCTGCTGATGCATATTCTTATAAGTCGGGAGCGAAAATGGTTAAATATACCGAGGAGAAAATACTTGCTTTAATTCTTGAAAAATATGAAGGTAAGCGTATCTATATTTTAGCTCCAGTAGTAAAGAACCGTAAAGGACATTATAAAGAATTGTTTGAGCAATTCAGGAAGAAAGGCTTCATTGGTGCTAGGGTTGACGGAGAGATGCGTGAGATCACATTCGGTATGAAGCTGGATCGATATAAGAACCATAGCGTTGAGATTGTGATTGATAAGTTGAAGGTAGCGGCTAAAGATGAGGCACGGTTGAAAGAATCGGTGAATGTCGCCTTTAAACAAGGTGACGGACAGCTTCTTGTATTGGATGCCGATGATGATAAAATCGGTCATTACAGCCGTATGCTTATGGATCCCGAAACAGGGTTGTCGTATGTCGAACCTGCTCCTCATAATTTCTCGTTCAATTCGCCGCAAGGAGCGTGCCACAAGTGTAAGGGACTAGGATATGTAAATGTGATCGACATGGAAAAGATTATGCCTGACATGAATCTGTCAATTCATGATGGCGGTATTCTTCCTTTGGGAAAATATAAGAATTCTCTTATATTTTGGCAGATTCAGGCTATCTGTGAAAAATATGGTGTGGGTTTGAAAACACCATTGAAGGATGTTCCCGATGAGGCGTTGGATGACATAATGAATGGGACAGATGAGCGCTTGTCAATAAAGAATGAAACAATGAGTACGTCTAATTATTTCTTGACTTATGACGGACTCATAAAATATATAGAGATGCAACAGGCTGAGGATGCAGACTCACAGGCTCAAAAATGGGCTGGTCAGTTTTTCTCTAGAATTGTGTGCCCAGAATGTAATGGCGCAAGGCTCAATAGGGAAGCGTTACATTATTATATAGGTGATAAAAATATCGCTGATTTGGCATCTATGGATATTTCGGAGTTGCGGGATTGGATGCTTAACATAAGAGATGTGATGAGCGAGCAACAATGGAAGATAGCGAGCGAGATTGTGAAAGAGATAAACGGTCGTTTGGGATTCCTTGTTGATGTGGGACTGGATTATTTGTCGCTTAATCGTAATTCTGCCACATTGTCGGGCGGCGAGAGCCAACGAATAAGACTAGCTACTCAGATAGGCTCACAACTTGTGAATGTGTTGTATATTCTGGATGAACCTAGTATCGGATTACATCAACGGGATAATCAACGGTTGATAAACTCGCTGAAGGCGTTGCGTGATTCAGGCAATTCTATTATGGTGGTAGAGCATGATAAGGATATTATGCTAGAAGCCGATTATATAGTGGATATAGGACCAAAAGCTGGAAGAAAAGGAGGAAATGTTGTGTTTGCTGGTACGCCTAAGCAAATGCTTCAATCGCATACGCTTACATCTGATTACCTGAATGGAGCTAGAAAAATTGAAATCCCGAATGAACGAAGAGCAGGTAATGGTGCTAAACTTGTTTTAAAAGGATGTAAAGGTCATAACTTGAAAAATGTTGATGTCGAGTTTCCTCTAGGTACGTTCTTGTGTGTGACAGGTGTTTCTGGTAGTGGAAAATCAAGTTTGATAAATGGAACGCTACAACCTATCTTAAGCCAGAAGTTTTATAGGTCGAATACAGCGCCGTTACCGTATGATGAAATTATTGGGCTGGAGAATATAGATAAAGTTGTAACAGTCGACCAATCGCCTTTGGGTCGTTCACCTCGTTCAAATCCTGCAACTTATACAGGAGTTTTCTCTGATATTCGTAATGTATTTGTAAACTTGCCAGAATCGAAGATGCGTGGTTATAAACCTGGGCGTTTCTCGTTCAATGTGAGTGGGGGACGTTGTGAAGTGTGCAAGGGAAACGGATATAAGACGATTGAAATGAATTTTCTGCCCGATGTGCTTGTGCCATGTGAAGAATGTTGTGGGAAACGTTATAATAGAGAAACTTTGGAGGTTAGATTCAAAGGAAAGTCGATTGCTGAAGTCCTTGACATGACGATAAATCAAGCCGTAGAATTTTTTGAGAACATTCCTTCAATTCTCAGCAAGATAAAAGTTTTGCAAGATGTTGGGCTTGGATATATAAAATTGGGACAGCCTTCGAGTACGTTATCGGGAGGGGAGAGCCAAAGGGTAAAACTTGCTGCAGAGTTGTCAAAACGTGATACAGGAAAAACTGTCTACATATTAGATGAACCAACAACTGGGTTGCATTTTGAGGATATAAAAATACTACTTGATGTGTTGACAAAATTGGTAAAAAAAGGAAATACCATTATTGTGATAGAACATAACTTGGATGTAATTAAATGTGCTGATTATATTATTGATCTAGGTCCTGAAGGTGGGCGTAACGGTGGTAGGGTAATGGCTATGGGAACACCAGAAGAAGTGGCAAATTGCCCTGAATCTGTCACTGCAAAGTATATCAAAAAGGAATTAGAATGCTAAGGTGGTGAAAATATAGGCATAAGTGCCAAAAATACCTAAAATTTGGTTTGTAAATCGTCTGGAATTTTTTTTCAGACGATTTTTTTATTTGTTTTTAATAAGGGAATGGGATTAATGTTAATAATTTGATTATTAGCTTGTTATGGCTAGGATTTCACAAGGTTAACTCGGTGAGAATTGATTAAGAATTGAAAATCCGAACAGATTTAGGTGTTGAAATTAAATTTTGAAAGGAAATTGAGTTAGGTAAAAACACCAATCCCAAATTCACAAAAACAAATTATCTAGGGTGGTGGCGGTGTTTACAAAAGTAATTATCGAGATAGCGTGTTATAGGGTAAATTTACAAAAAAACAAACAATGAGAGCTGTATGTAAATAGCATTTTCACTTGTGAATACCATTGAGAGGGCGTTTACAATTCCAAAAACAACCAATTTAAATTTATTTACAAATCAGATAATAAACTGATTTATTGGAAATAGAAAATAAAATGTAAAGAAATGCTTTAAATGTTGGCGGCTGTGGTGCAAATATCATTTCTTTTGCTTGTATAGAGTATTTAATATGTTGAAAATTAGGTTTATAAATAGTAAAATATAAAGTAAAGATATAATATATGCGGAAAACTCATACTAAAATGTATTTTCTGCTTGTGAATATAGATTACAAAGATAAATCATCGGTTTGAGATTTTAAATTTGCATTTTTCAATTTTTGTGATTACATTTGCAATATGTAAATTATAATATGTAAACACCCAAAAATGGATATTGTAAGCCGAATTAAGACGTTTTTAAGTGCCAATGGGATTGCTAATTCTATTTTTGCAGATAAATGTGAGATACCTAGACCCACTTTGTCGCAGCTTTTAAACGGCAGAAGTAAGAAAGTAAGTAATGAAATTTTGGATAAGATACATGTTGCTTATCCAGAATTATCGATAATGTGGCTTATGTTTGGTGAGGGAAACATGTTGTCGGAAAATGGTAAAAATGAAACTGCCCTATTTAATGGTGAAGTTGGCGAGAATGAAAATTTTGATGACGAAAATTTTTTGGCTGACGTAGATGCGAATCTTGTTGGCGATGAAAATCAGCCAAAGAATTATACTAAAAATATGGATAAAGGTAGCAACCAAGTGGCGGAGATGTTGAAGTCATTGTCTAAAAGTTTTGGAAAAAGCGTTAGTCGTCAAGATGAAAATTCAGGTGCGAAACGCATCGTAAATATTATGGTCTTTTATTCCGACAATAGTTTTGAATCATTTGTGCCTAATAAATAGAGGACTTGATTAAGCGTTATATGCTAACAAGTTCATGATTTTTTTTGTGCTGAAATATATATTTTGTAGTTTTGTGAATACATTATATATATAATAGTGAACATGAGAAAATATATATCTGATTTTATTGTAGAATCAAACGAGAGGTTGCATGCCAATTATGGACTTTTAAAGTTGAAGCCAGTGGATGGATCTCTTCCTGAAATTCTTCCTGGGCAGTTTTGCCAAGTTGAGATAAAAAACTCAAAGAATACCTTTTTACGCCGCCCTATTTCGGTTAATTATGTTGATTACGAAACGAATCAATTATGGCTATTGGTGCGTAAAGCTGGTGAGGGTACTAGCACGCTTCTTGACGTGTGCGAGGGAGCAAAAGTCAATGTGGTTTATCCTTTGGGGAATGGCTTTACTTCCCCTGTCGATAAGGATGTGAAGTTGCTTTTAGTTGGTGGAGGTGTAGGTGTCGCACCGTTATTGTATTTTGGTGAGGTGCTTAAACAGGCTGGTGTAGAAGTGAATTTCTTGTTGGGGGCAAGATCTAAGGTCGATTTGCTTGAACTAGAAGAGTTTAAAAAGCGTGGAAACGTGTATCTTTCTACTGAAGATGGTTCTGTGGGTGAGAAAGGGTTTGTTACGGCTCATTCTGTTTTGTCGCAGAAGTGGGATTCAATCTCTTGCTGCGGACCTATGCCGATGATGAAGGCAGTGGCTCGATATGCAGTAGAGAATGGCGTAGATTGCGAGGTTTCGCTTGAGAACGTTATGGCATGCGGTGTAGGTGCTTGTTTGTGCTGTGTGGAAGATACCGCCGATCATGGTAATGTGTGTGTGTGTAAAGAAGGTCCTGTATTTAATATAAAGAGGTTGAAATGGTAGATTTAAGCGTAAATATAGGTAAATTGAAGCTGAAAAATCCCGTATTGACAGCATCGGGAACATTCGGTTATGGTGAGGAGTATGCCGATTTTGTTGATTTGAACAGATTGGGAGGTTTTATAGTAAAGGGAACAACACTAAATCATCGTGAGGGCAATCCTTATCCTCGCATGGTAGAGACTCCGTCAGGAATGCTTAATGCTGTGGGTTTGCAGAACAAGGGTGTTGATTATTTCATAAATGAGATATATCCACGTATAAAGGATGTGGAATCGCAGGTGATCGTCAATGTTTCGGGTGCTTGTATAGAGGATTATGTGAAAGTGTGTGAGAAGCTAGCTCCGCTTGATAAGATAGAAGCTGTAGAAATTAATATATCGTGTCCGAATGTGAAACAGGGCGGTATGGCTTTTGGAACTACTTGTGCCGGTGCTGAAAGTGTTATAAAGGCTATACGTGAGGCTTATGATAAAACGATAATAGTTAAGTTGTCTCCCAATGTAACCGATATTGCAGAAATTGCACGTGCCGTTGAAGCTGCCGGAGCCGACGCAGTTTCACTCACGAATACATTCTTGGGTATGGCAATCAATGTTGAGACTCAACGTCCGTATTTGTCAACAATTACCGGCGGGCTTTCAGGAGCTTGTATTCGTCCTATCGCTGTGCGTATGGTGTGGCAGGTGGCAAATGCTGTTAAAATCCCTGTTGTGGGCTTGGGAGGCATTATGAATGGTCGTGACGCTGTGGAGTTTATGCTTGCAGGGGCTACAGCAGTGCAAGTGGGAACTGCTAATTTTGTTGACCCTGCGGTGACGGTAAAAATAGTTGACTATATAGAAAATTATATGGTGCGTCATGGTATAGAGTCGGCAAAAGACCTTATTGGTGCGATGAAGCGATAACGTTTGCTGGTTGATAAATGTTAATAGATAAGTGTAATGGCGGGTCTTAATGATTCGCCATTATTATTTTGATGTTGTTCTGATTGAACGCACGGTTGCTAATTGTTATAGGTTCTCTTCAATAAAATAAATATAGTTACAGTCGGTAAAATGATAATTAATGATTACTTTTGCAGTGTCCCTTGGCATATAATGAGTTATAGTCAAGGATAACATATAATTAATCATT